>JBGPND010000009.1:0-57960 GCA_041487355.1 Acetobacteraceae bacterium
CAGATATTCGCGCTCTTCCTCGGTGATATTCTCACGCGGCGCCAGATTGTGTCCGCCGCAGAAATGCCTGTCGCCGGCACCCGTCAGGATGGCACAGCGGATGTCGCGATCCTCCCAGAGATCGATCCATGCGGCCGAAATCTCATCCGATGTCGGCTTGTCGAGGATGTTCGCCTTTGCGGGATTGTTCAGCGTAATGTAGGCGACCCCATCGCGCTTTTCGTATTTGATGGCCAATTCACAGTCCTCCTTGGCATTCGGCAACAAGGCAAGATCGGCGGCACCTGCCAGAGCACGTTCAGCATAACCGGAATCTCGCTGGAATGATGGGTTGAGCGCAGCGATACCCATCACGACGGGCGAGGCTCACGCGCGAGCAGCGCCGCCAGAACGCTGAGACAGGACAGGACGACGAAGCATCGCAGCGACAGATCATAGCTGCCCGACCAGTCGCGCAGGATTCCCGACAGAAGCGGGCCGGATGCCTGGGCCAGCACCTGCACGGAAAGCGAGATGCCGCGGATCGCGCCGTAGCTGACACGCCCATAGTAGTCGGCCCAGGCGATCGGCAGCAGCGTGAGCAGTCCGCCGATGCCGCTGCCGAACAGTGCCGCGGCGAGGAACCCCTGGCGCGGCGAGTCGACGCCGAGCATGACGAATGTCCCGACGCTCAGCGCGATTCCGGCGAGTGCGAGCGCGTAACGGATCGGCAGGGACCGCGGGAAGCAACCGAAGCCGAGACTGGCGACGCCGGACATGAGCGAGAAGGTGCTGACGATGGTCGCGGCGACCGTCGGGCTCAGGCCTCGCTCGATCAGAAACGGCGCCTGATGCAGGCTGACGCCGGCCTGCACCGGGTAGGCGAACAGGGTGAACACGCAGAGCAGCCAGAAGGACGGCGTTCGCAGCGCCTGGGCGCGCGAGAAGTTTGGTTCCGCCGCACGTGCGGCCGCGGGAGCGGCATGCGGCCCCGCCCGGCGGTCAGGTGCCAGATCCACATCCTCCGGCCGGCGCACCATCAGCAGCCAGTTCGGAATGAAGCCGATCACCAGCACGGCGGTGCCGACCGCAAGCCAGCCCGCACGCCAGCCGTCGTACAGGATGGCAGCCTGTGCGATCAGCGGCAGTGCCACCAGGCCAGCCATCTGCGCGAGCGTGGCGATCGAGGTGGCAAGCGCGCGGCGCGCGACGAACCAGTTGTTCACGGCACCGTAGATGCCGAGATCGAACGGTCCGGCGAAGTTCATGCGTGCGATACAGAACAGCAGATAGAACATCAGCAGCGAGCCGGTGAGCGACAGCAGCATGTCCGCAGTTCCGGTCAGCAGAACCGCGAGACACAGCACGAGGCGTGCTCCCCTGCGGTCCAGCACGCGTCCCAGCACAGGTGACGACAATGCCGCCAGCACACCGCCCAGCGATACCGCTCCGGACAGTGCGGCACGCGACCAGCCGAAGTCGCGCGTCATCGGCTCGACGAAGATCGACAGAGTCGCCACCGCCCCGCCCTGGCGCGAGAAGCCGGCGCAGCACGCGCACGCGAGGATGATCCAGCCATAGAAGAACGGCAGGCGCCGGATCAGCAGACGTGGCAGAGTACCGCTCATCCCCTACCGTCATGGCCGGGCTTGACCCGGCCATCTGCCCACAATCGGCAGTGCGTGGATGGCCGGGTCAAGCCCGGCCATGACGGTGAAGGCAGGGGCCTTGCCGTCACGCCTTGCTGACGTTCCAGAACACCGGCACCGCCCCCTTCAGCAACCCCGTGAGGTTGCTGCGCCAGGCGGATGGCGGGAGATATTGGCCGAGCGGAATGAACGGCACGGTCTCGAAGGCGCGCGCCTGGATTTCCGCGTCGAGCCGCTTGCGCTCCGCTTCGTCGTTGCTGTCCATCCAGGCGGTGCGCATCGCTTCCACCTTCTCGTCGCTCGGCCAGCCGAACCAGGCATCCTTGCCGTTGCCGCGGAGATTGGTGGCGAAGATCGGGTCGCGGTATTCCGCCGCGGGCGCGCCATACGGGAACAGCGACCAGCCACCCTTGTCGAGCGGTTCCTTGCTGGTGCGGCGCTGCACAACGGTGCCCCAGTCCAGCGACTGCTCGTCCAGATTGATACCCACCCGCCGCAGCGACGAAGCAACGACACTGCTCATCGCGTCGTAGAATGTCTGGTCGGTCGGGTGCATCAGCACCACGCGCTCGCCGCCGTAGCCTGCCTGCTTCAGCATGGCCTTGATGTCGTCGGTGCTGTGGCGCTTGCGCACCGCGTCCATGCCGGCATCGTTGGCCGACGGCGTGCCGGGCAGGAAGAAGCCGACCGGCGCGTGATACAGGCTCTTTTCGTCGCCCATCACCGCCGTCATCACCTCGACCTGGTCGATCGCGGCCAGCATGGCACGACGCACGCCGGGATTGGCGGTGGGGCCTTGCAACTGATTCAGCCGCAGACCGCCGAACGTGCCGTAGATGTCGATCGGTCCGACCGTCACGCCCGACGCCTTGCGCAGCATCGGCAGCAGATCGGGCAGTGGCGCGTCGAGCCAGTCCACCTCGCCGGTCGCCAAAGCATTCGCGGCGGTGGCGGCATCGGGGATGATGCGCCATTCCACCCGATCGACCATCACGCGATAGCCGCCGGCGGCGAAACTGGCCGGCTCGGGCCGCGGATTGTAGCGGTCAAATTTGGCGAACACCGCCAGGTTGCCGGCGACATACTCATTGGCCACGAAACGGAACGGGCCGCTGCCGATCGCCTCGGGGATTTGCTTGAACGGGTCCGTCTTCGCCAGGCGTTCCGGCATGATCACCGGCGTGGGCTGCGTCTTGGCGAGCGCGTAGGGCAGCGACGCGAACGGCTTGTTCAGCCGGAAGACGATCGTCCTGTCGTCCGGCGCCTCCAGCGCATCCATCCGGGCGGCAATCGTCTGGCCGATCGGATCGCGCTTCATCCAGCGCAGCAGCGAGGCGACGCAATCGCGCGCCAACACCGGCGTGCCGTCGTGGAACAGCAACCCGTCACGCAGGCGCATTGTCCAGCGCAGGCCGTTGTTCTCCACCTGATGGCCTTCGACCATCTGCGGCTTCGGATCCAGCTTCTCGTCGCGGCCGTACAGCGTCTCGAAGATCATCGCCGCGCAGTTGCGCGTGACGAGCGCGGTGGTCCAGACCGGATCGAGGCTGGTGAGATTGGCCTGCGGCACGTAGGTCAACGTCCTGGCCTTGCCGCCTACAGCGGGCTGCGCGAGCGAGGGGCGGGCGAGGGCGGCGGTCGCGGCACAAGCCAGGAAGCTACGGCGTTTCATTCAGAACGTCCTCCACGGCACGGCTGTTCGGTACTGGCCGATGTGCCGGCAGTGCAGCATGCACATGGCCATCCGGCAAGCAGCGGAATTCGCCGTGCAGCCATACGTTGCGATGATCAGTGGCGACGCGCATGCGCGCCGGTTGCGTCGATCGCAAGCGGATGAGCGGCGATGCAACCGATCAGGACGGCGGCCAGATAGACACAGCCGCTCAATGCGGTGATCCAGAAGCTGGTTGGCCAGTCGGTGACGACTGCCAGCACGAGCCCGAACCATGCCTCGGCCAGCGCCAGTGCCACCGACAGAACGATGCCACACCAGAATCGGGTGGTGAGGCGTTGCGCCGCCGCGGCCGGGCCGACCATCAGCGCGAAGACCAGCAGCACGCCGACGATCTGCGCGCACTGCGCGACTGCCAGCGCGACGATCGCCAGGAACAGGACGGACATCAGGCGCAACGATACGCCTTTCGCCTCGGCAAGCTCCGGCTGCAGGCTGGCGAACAGCAGCGGCCGCGAGATGGCCGCCAGCGCGACAACGGCTGCGATGCCGAGCAGCAACAGCGTCCAGACCGTCGCCGCATCGACTCCCAGGATGTTGCCGAACAACAGTGCGGTTACCTGGGTGGCGTAGGCGGTGAAGAAATGCAGGAACAGCAGGCCAAGGCCGAGCGACATCGCCAGCACGATGCCGATCGCGACATCCCGCTGATGCAGCCGCTCGCCGAGCAGGCCCATGCCGATCCCGGCCAGCAATGTCAGAGCCACGAGTCCCCAGAGCGGCGCGATGCCCAGCAGCACCGCACCGGTGGCGCCGGCGAAGCCGACATGCGACAGAGCATGGCCCGCGAAGGTCTGTGCGCGCAGCACGAGGAAGAAGCCGACGAGGCCGCAGACCACCGCGACGATGCCGGCGGCGGCGAACGCGTTCTGCATGAAGTCATACGTGAACATGGTGATCGCCATGATCGTGCTGGTGGGCGTCGCGCTCCACGTCGTAACCGCCTGACATGACGAAGATGCGGCCGTTCACGCGCACCACCTCGATCTCGGAACCGTAGAGGCGCGACAGCACTGGTCCGCTGATGACCTCGTCCACCGCGCCCAGCGCGGCGTGGCCGGAGCCGAGGTACAGCACGCGATCGAGCGCGCCGAGCAGCGGGTTGATCTCGTGGGCGCTGAACAGCACCGCGATGCCGAGTTGTTTCTGCAGCGTTCGGGTCAGCTCGACCACCAAACGCTGATGATGCGGATCGAGGCTGATCAGCGGCTCATCCAGCAACAGCAGGCGCGGGCGGCCGAGCAGGGCCTGCGCCAGCAGCAGACGCTGCCGTTCGCCGCCGGAGGTCTCGGCCAGCGGGCGCCGCGCGAGTTCTGTTGCGTCGACCATGTCGAGCGCCCACTGCACCTCGCGGCGCGCATCGGCGCGGAGCAGTGGCAAGCCCCAGCGATGGCCGTTGGCGCCGCTGGCGACGAAGTCCCAGCCGCTGAGGCGCAGATTGTCCAATGCGCCGCGCGTCTGCGGCATGTAGCCGACGGCCGGATTGCCGCGCGCCACCTGCCGGCCCAACACGCGGATCGTACCGCTGCGTGGCGGCAGAAGGCCAAGGATCGCGCGCATCAAGGTGGTCTTGCCGGATCCATTCGGGCCGAGCACGCCGACGAACTCGCTGTCGCGGATCGCGAGATCGATCCCGGAAAGCACGGTCCTGGCACCGAAGGCCAAGGTCACGCCGGTGAGTTCGACGGCGCTCACGATGCAGGATTGGCCAAAGCCTGCGCGACCGCGTCGAGTTGGCCCATCATCCAGTCCTGATAGGTCTTGCCCTGCGGTTCCGTCTCGGTCACGCCGACGACCGGCACTTTCGATTGCCGGGCAATGCGGACCAGGCGCTGCGCCGCGGCATTGGCCGCCTGGCTGTTGTAGAACAACAGCCGGACGGCGTGTTTCCTGAGGTCGTTCTCGAACGCCGCGACGTCGGACACGCGCGGCTCGGTGTCGTTCATCACCGCGAGCTGGAACCGCTCGTTGCGCATCGTGAGTCCTAACGCGGCCGCCATGTAGCCGAACACCGGCTCGGTGGCGGTGACCGCCGATCCGGCGAACCTGTTGCGCAGGTCGGCGATCTTTGCCTCCATCGGCTGCAGCGAGGCGAGGAATGCACCCAGGCGCTGCTGATAGTCATCCTTGTGCGCGGGATCGCGCTCCGCGAGCGTTGCGGCCAGCGCCCTGGCACAGGCAGGCATCGTCGGCGGGTCGTACCAAAGATGCGGGTTGTCGCCGGCCTTCCGGTGCACGAGGTCCGCCACGATGATGGTCTTGCGATTCGGCGATCGCGAGGCGGCGAGCAGTTTCGCCATCCAGGGATCGTAGTCTGCACCATTGTAGACCGCGATCGTGGCGGCCGACAGGAGGCGGGCGACGGATGGGCTCGCCTCGAACAGATGCGGGTCCTGGTCGGGATTGTTCAGGATGCTGGTGACCGTGGCATAGGCGCCGGCGAGTTGCTGCGCCACGTCGCCATAGAAGTTCTCCGCCGCCACGATGCCGATCGTGGTGGGAGCGTTCTGTGCCGCGGCCGGACCGGCCAGCAGCGCCGCGACAACCATGAGCAGGCCGAACTTCGCCATCGTTGCCACTCTCGCAGGGTGTCGATCGGTTGTGTGTAATGCTATAACATAATCTATGCAACCGTCGGCTGGCGAAGCGTGGTAACCTACGTCGGGGACGAAGGAGGTCGGATGACGGCTGAGTTCTCGCGGCGGACCGAGAGCCTGCTCGATCGGGCGGAGGCGATCTGCGGGCGGCGTGGCGCGAACCTGACCGAGCTGCGCCGGCACGTGCTCGGCCTGGTCCTGGACGCCGCATCGCCGACCGGTGCCTACGAACTGCTGGACCGGCTGCGCCAGACGCGCCGCGGCGCCGCGCCGCCAACCGTCTATCGCGCGCTCGATTTCCTGCTCGAACAGGGCCTGGTCCACCGGGTGGAACGGCTGTCGGCTTTTGTCGGCTGCGTCGCGGGCTGCACCGCGGATCCCGACGGCGAAAGCCACACGCACGCGGCACAGTTTCTGATCTGCGGCGAGTGCGGCAGGGTGATCGAGATGCAGGATCACCACGTTTCCGCGGTTCTCGCGCGCGCGGCGAAGGATGCCGGTTTCAGCATCCTCAGTGCGACGATCGAGGCCGAAGGTCTGTGCAGCACGTGCCGTGGCTCGACCACGGGGCGGACCGATGCTAGTATATAACATTCCGCGCCAGGACTGTGCCCTTCGCACCCGCAGCAAAAATCGCTTCCCGTCCGCCCGGGCATCGCCGTAACATGGCTGTAGCCAGTTCCGGCCAGTGAAGGTGATCGGCGACCTCATGGATGAGGCGATATCTCCCGGGCGATACAGCCTGGCACGCCTGTCGGCGGCGGAGCTGTATCTGGTGCACGGGTTCGCCCATAGCGCGCGCCCGAGGCTCGCCCGCTCTTCCGCGATAGCGCTCAGTTGGCTCGGCAACGGCTGGGTCTATCTCGCACTGGGGATCGGCAGCGTCCTCGCGGCCGGCACGCGCGCCATACCCGTCCTGGCCGTCGGCATGCTCAATGCCCTGGTGCTTCATTGCGTCTATCCAGTCATCAAGCGCCTGGTGGCGCGTCCGCGGCCGTATCAGCGCGACGCCACTCTGGTGCCTCTGTTGCGGGTGCTCGATCAACACTCCTTCCCCAGCGGCCACGCGATGACCTTGCCGGCGGCGCTGGTGCCGCTGGTCCTGGTATTTCCGCAGACCATCAGCCTCGCCTTCGCCACCTGGCTGCTCATTGCGTGGGCACGCCTGGCCTCGGCGCATCACTATCCGAGCGATGTGGCGGCCGGTGCCGCGCTCGGTGTCTCCGTGTCGTATCCGATATCGGTCTACGCCCTGGCAGCGTCGCGACTGGTCTCCTGATTGCCCCGGGTCCCCAGAAATCGATCGACGCGCGCGGCGCGCCAACCAGCGCGTGCCAGTCCCGTGCGGGTCAAGGGCTATCCCTACGCGTTCCACATCGCGCTGGACGGCAATGGCATCAACGGCCTGGAAGGCATGGCCGGCGTCTGCCTGTTCCTGTTCGACCCCGCCGACAATCGCTATGCCTACAAGGTCGTGTATTACGACGGCATCGCCGCCGGGCACGCGGTATCGGTGAACCCGTCCGGAACCGTCGGCTATCTCGGCAATGCCGGGCAGCATCTGCTGTTCTATGACGCGCAGACGCTTGGTGAGATCAGCCGCATCTCGACCCTGCGCTTCGAGACGGCGCGGACATCGCTGCAGGGCAGCACGCATGTGGTCTGGCTGTCGGATGACGAAATCATCACGCCGATCGGCGAACATTTCTATGCGTTCAGGCTCGGCGATCTGGAGAAGCCGCGGCGTCTGGTCCGGCATGGCGTGAAGCTGCCGCATGGCATGAAGCAGACCGCATCCGGGCGCTACATCGTGTATGGCTCGATGGACAATCCCGCCGACGGCGAGGCGGGCGAGGCGCGGCATGTCGGCATCTGGGACCGCGAAGACAACAAGGTCACGGTGCTGACCTTGCCGGCGACCTGCTGGCATGTGGCGGTCCACCCGAAGGAGGACATCTTCTACGCCGTGTCATTCCGCGTCCTGCCGCAGGACTATCGCGACTACCACGAGTGGGGAATGGCGTTCCTCAAGGAGTATGCCTTCGAGATCGACGCGAGGCAGAAGCGCGTGCGGCGTCACTGGGCGGCGGGGCGCGAGATTCCCGCGCACATCAATTCGGACATGACGCTGTCCGACCGCGAGCTGATCTTCTGCAATGGCGGCAGCCAGTCGATCATCGCCATCGAGCTCGACAATTTTTCCCGGTTTCGCATCATCGACGAGAAGCCCGACCTGGCGGCGCATCTGGCACGCCCGCGCGAGGTTGCCACCCAGGTCTACGACATATTCGCGCGGGGTAATTTCGGCACCAACAGTCGGCACTTCCTCGGCGCGCTGCGGGTGAGCAGGTTCAGCCTGCTGGATTCGGTCTATGCCTGCCAGCTTTCGGCCGACCAGTCGCTGCTGTTCACGGCAAATCGCGGGCTCAACTGCATCACGATCTACGACTATCCGGCCGGAGAGGTCCGCATCCGCATCCCGATGCCGGAGCTGCAGACCTATCTGCCGTGGCTGTCGCCGCTCGCCGATCCGCGGCTGGGCTTTCACCACGGCGTGCTGATCGGTTAGCCGGAATGATGGGTATCGCTGCGCTCAACCCATCCTACAGGCTGCGGTGTAGGATGGGTTGAGCGCAGCGATACCCATCACGACTGGCTACTCTGGCAACTCGAACGCCGCTGCGGCTTCGACGACGCCACGCAGGTTGTGCGGGATGACCGTGGTGACGATCGATTCCAGGAAGCCCGACACCAGCTTCTCGATCCCACCAAGCGAACCGCCGAGCAGCCCCGGCTTCAGATCGAGGCCGCCTTCGAACGTGACTCTTGCACCCTGTCCGGCCATCGCCGATGCGAAAATGGTCTGGCCGGAACAAGCGATATACTCGGTCAGGAAGTTCGGTTCGATCGTCCAGGAACAGGTGAAGGCTCTCGCATCCCATATGTTCCGATCGATCCAGCTCAGCTCGCCTGTCTTCAGGATGGAGCGAATCACCGGCGGCACCTGATGGCGAACGTGCCACTCATTCACGATATGCACCACGCCGTCTGCATCCACCCTCCGCTCGAGCTGACGGATGTTCTCGATATCCGCGATGTGCGGCGCGACGTCGACCAGATGGTCGCGCATGATGGTCCAGAGTGCCGCATGCGGACGCTTGAGCACGACGAGACTGCGGAACGTCTTCAAGCTGGTTCTCCCCGGGCGGCGGTGGCGCGGAAGCGATAGATGTCAGCGCCAAGATGCATGCCGGCCCTGACCTCGCGCGAGATGTGCGGCGATGCGGCGAGCCAGGATATCGTCTCGATCAGGGCAGCGTGCGCCGCAACCGGTGCATAGCCAAGGGCGGCCGCCTTGGCGTGCGAATACCAGTAGTGGCACCCGACCATCGCAGCCTGCTCGCGCGTCGAAAGCGGTGCCCGCCCGCCCATGGCGGCGCGCAGTTCCTCCGTCGTCGCGGCCAGGAACGTCAGTGTCCGATTGAGTTCCAGACGCGGCGGCGCGACACCGGTCAGCTCGGCGATGGCGGTATGGATTTGCTGCCAGGTCAGATTTTCCGACCCGAGCAGATAGCTCTCGCCTGGCGCGCCATGTTCGGCGATGAGCGCATGGCCGGCCGCGACATCGTGCGCGGCGACGAGGTTGCAGCCGCCGGGGAAAGTGCAGCCGAACGGATCGGCGAGATAGGCGACGACGAGCCCGTTGCTGGGACCCAGACGACCGGCGGTCGGTCCGAGAGTCATCGTCGGGCAGGCGAGCCGCACATCAAGCTTCAGCGTCGCGCCGAGTTCCAAGGCACGCCGATGCTGGGCGATCTTCGCCGCCACGTAGGGCGGTTCTCCGTCACCGCTCGCCAGCCCAGCCGTCTCGTCGATGCATGTTGCGGCGTCGCGATGGCCGAACACCACCGAGGAAGACGTCACCACGACCTTCGGCACGGCCATCCGCGCGCAAGCTGCAAGCATGTTTTCGGTGCCGGTGACAGCCGTGGCGTACAGCGTGGCCGCATCGACGCCGGAATAGGCGAAATGCGCCGCGCCGTGAAACACGACGTCGCAGTGCGCGCAGGCCATGTCGAGATCGCGACCGGCATTCAGCACGTCGGCGACGGCGATTTCCACCGGCACATCAGCCAGCGAGTCACGCCGGCTGGTTTCGCGCACCAGCGCGCGCACTTCGTAGCCGCGATCCACCAGGGCGCGTGCGAGATGCGCTCCGATCAGTCCGGCTGCCCCGGTGACGAGCGCTTTCATAAGAGCTGGCTGTGTTGCGTCAGGTCACGCTGGGCCGCCTGCTGCAGACCGCCGATGAACCGTGCGATTTCCGCGACCCAACGATCGAGGTCCGGCGTTGTCCCTTCGGCGGCAGGCTGCGTTTGCGGTGCCGGCCTGACGTGAACGAAGCCGTCCGCGTCGATCTCGCGATGTTCCTCGGGTTGCGCCGGCGCGGGCTGGCGTGTCACGCGCTGCAGCAATGGCGTTGCGATTTCGCCGATCCTTCCGAGCAACTGCATGAGCTGCTCGCCGGAAGCGGGCGTGGGTTCATCCACCGGTCGGCCGAGGCGAATATCGCGTCCTTCCACCAACGCCGCGAAATTCGCCAGCGTGCGGTCGAAGAACGTGCGGTATGCGTGCGTGACCAGCACTGACTTGATGTCCGGAACCAGGTTCAGATCGAAAACCTGCCAGAACAGCGGCAGGGTGAAGAGCTGGCGTCCCAGGATGGTGATGCACGTTCCTTCGCCCGAACGCTCGAATGTGGCGATCCCGTCGTCGTAGGTCGCGGAGTCGTTCTCGCTGCCGATCGTCTTCCAGTACAGCCGGTGGCGATCGGCGCCGTATTCGACGACTTCGAGCTTGCTGACATCGATCGGCTTGCCCTGGTAGAGCACGAGGTAGTTCGGCTGCGGCAGGTAGATGTTGCGTTCCGCCTGCCGGACGGGCCGCCCTGCCTCGTCGTGTGCCAGTGGAACGATGACACCGCCCAGATAGTCGTTCATGAACTGGATCGTGCGCGCGACATCGACACGCCGCACGAACAGGTCAAAGTCGATCTGCAGTGTACTGGTGTAGTGGAACACCACGGCGTCCTCGACATAGCGCCAGCGCAGGCCATCGGACATCTCCGGCGCGCCTGCTGCGATCGGCTCGAGCTGGATCAGCTCGTCCACGAGTCGGTCGAATGCGGCCTCCTCAATGGAGGACAGATCGATGCCGAGCGGCACCGCCCGGCGGTGCAGTTCATCCTTGTCGAACAGGGTCCGATATGATTCGACGACCTGACCGACCAGACCAAGCAGCAGGTTGGCCAGGATCAGGAGCCATTGGCTGGTCGGGCTGTCGCCGGCGTCCGCGAAGAAGTCTGCCAGCCCCGCGTTCAGCCGTGCGTCCAGCGGGTTCTTCAGCGGAAACAACTCAGGATCGAGACGCTGCAGCCACGGCTCGACCAGGCGATCGAGCGCCACGGCGCCAGCGCGCGCCTGCGTGGAGCGCAGCACGGGAGCCGGAACGTTCTGCCAGCTGTCATACGGCCCGAGCGATCCGGATACGGTGTAGCGCGCCGGCAAGGGATGGCTGCGCAGGACACGCGCAAGGATCGGCGATACGGTCGGATCGAGGCCCATCTTCAGTGCACCGACATAGTCCGCGAGCACGCTATCGGACGCTGCGATCAGTGTGTCCGTGCCGATGGGATCAGGCGATCGTCGGCCGCCGGTACCATGCGCGCTGATGATCGCGTCGATCAGGACGAAATGCACCGGTGCCACAGCAAGCAACGCGGTCACCACGTCACCAGGATGCCGCCGCCGCCGATAGTGCAGGCTCTTGTCGGCGAGCGGCAGCACGCCGATCAGCGTATCGAGCCCGAGCGCATATCCGGCCGCCTCGTCCGTCCGGTTCTTGGCAAAGACGATGCGGATATCGGCGTCGACCCAGGCGCGGGAAATGCCAGTGCCATGCAACGCACTGCCGGGGGGAAACACCGCTTCGTCCGGTGCATCGGCGAGATCGACGATGTCGTAGGCGCGGCCCTTCGGCGTGACAAAGCGGTAGCCCAGCAGGTCGCTCAGCGCGTAGAGGTCGCGGTTTTCCGCCCAGGTTGCGCTGCTGTCCGACGTCCCGACGATTGCGACATTGGCAAAGCCGCGGTCGTGCAACAGGTCGATCAGCGCCTCCACCAGGGATGGGTCGGTCGCCAGCGGCGAGGCCGCGGTGTAGCCGGCAAGCTCGGGCTTGATGACCAGACGCAGCGCGTCGGCTGGCCGACCTTGCAGCGACTGCGCCAGGATTTCCCAGAAGCCCGCGCAATCCAGCGCTGCGGCAAGCCTGTCGGCTCGCGTCAGCTCCGCATCGTCGACGATGGCGACCTTAGGCGGTTGGAGCCTGGCGTTGCTCAGCCGCGACCCCGCTGTGCTCGCTTGGCTGCCGGTGCCGCGTCATGCCCGGCATCGGCTTCCGGGCGGAGCGGCTTCGCACCGGCTGCTGACAGCGTCCACGCATAGACGTTGGCGTTCGCCCGGACGAGGCTCCACACCGTCTGCGCGGCCTCCTTGAAATAGATGTCGCCCGAGGCCTTGAACAGCTCCGCCCAGCCGATCTGGTCTTCGCCGAAGCGCTGCAGGGCTTCACCATAGGTGCGGTACGCCAGCCCCTGTTGCACCGCGAGCTCACGCAGCACTCTGGTTCCTTCATCGAGCAAAGAATTCGTCGATCCCGGCATGGCCTGCCTCACTCCGTGCAGCAAGCAATCAGCCTAGCAAGTCCGGTGCGGCGCATCCAGCACGGCGTGCAAATTGCCGCCGCCCGGCCCGTGCCCTAGAGTGGCGCGTCTGGCCGATAAGATCCAGATGATCGCCAGCACGGTCGACACCGTGCTGCTCTATCTGAAGCAGCCGAACGACTTCCAGTATGTCGTGGCGATCGACATCTGGTCGAGCCACGGCAACCTGCAGGTCAAGGTGACCCCGGCGGATCTGATCAACTACAGCTACGTCGGCGGTTGATGCTGTCCTTCCTCGACGCGTACCTCGCGCCGAAGAAGGACATCCCACGGCGTGCCTACTTGACGGTGAGCACGCTGATGGCGGCTGCCATCCTGGCGCTCTGGTGCGCCCTGTCGTACGGCGAGGTGGTGCGGAGCGACTTTCTGCCGACCCCCGATGAGGTGGTCGCACCGGCGATCAACGGCGTCGCGGACGGCTCGCGCTGGTCAACGCCGGCGTCAGCGTCACCGACATCATGTCCGGCTTCATCATCGCCTCGATCTTCGCCGTGCCGCTCGGCATCCTGATGGGGGGCTTCAAGATCGTCGAGGCGACGCTGGAGCCGGTAACCAACTTCGTTCGCTACCTGCCGGTCTCCGTGCTGATCCCGGCGAGGTTGCCGGGCGTGATGGACACGCCGCGGGTCACGCTTGGCTGGGCCTGGACCTATCTGGTGGTGGCCGAACTGGTCGCGGCCAACAAGGGTCTGGGCTACTTCATCCTGAATTCGATGCGCGGGCTGTTCACCGACCAGATTTTCCTCGGCATCATGGTGATAGGGCTGCTGGGCTTGATCACCGACCATTTGTTCAAGCTGATGCGGAACTGGCTGCTGCCCTGGGCGGCAAATCCATAGGGGACCACACCATGCTTAGAACCGGTGCGCAGTATCTCGACTCCCTGCGCGATGGCCGCCAGGTCTGGATCAACGGCGAGCGTGTGGCCGACGTGACGACACATCCCGCATTCCGGCCGATCGTCTCGCTGCGCGCTCGGCTCTACGACATGGCGCACGAGGCGCGGCACAGCGCGGCGATGTCCTATGTCGATGATGCCAGCGGCGAACGCTGCAATCTTGCACTGAAGCTGCCGAAGACGCAGCAGGACTGGCAGGACAAGCGCGCCTACGTCGATGCGCAGCTCAACGAAATCGGCGGGGTCGTCGTACGGATCGGCGACGAGACGATCGGCGAGCTGTGGTCGCTGTGGGACGGCAAGGCGGTGCTCGACGAGATCGATCCGCGGTTCAGCCAGAATGTCGAGCGGCACATCATGCGCGCGCTGACAGCCGATCCGTTCCATGTGTCGGCGAACACCGATCCGAAAGGCGACCGCTCCAAGCGGCCGCAGGAGCAGGACCCGGACATGTTGCTCCATGTGGTGAAGGAGACGGATGCGGGGATCGTGGTGCGCGGCGCAAAATACGAGACCGCGGCTGCCTATGCCAACCAGGCCTTTGTCAAGCCGACGATCGCCAACTGGGGCGACGACAAGCTGTCGGATTATGCGGTCGGGTTCATCGCCGACATGGGTTGGCCCGGCATCAAGCATATCTGCCGCACCGGGTTTGCCGGCCGGGCGCCCGCCGAGGACTACCCGCTGTCGAACCGCTTCGACGAGGTCGATACGCTGATCGTGTTCGACGATGTGCTGGTGCCGTGGGAGAACGTGCTGTTCTATCGCCACACGCGCGCCGCGACGTTCATCCGTGCGACGCTGCATCGCTACTCGGCGTTTCCCTACACGCAGCGCATCCTGTATCTCGCCGACATGCTGATCGGCGCGGCGCTGTTCAACGCGCGCCAGACCGGGTTGGACAAGCAGCAGGCGGTGCGCGAGAAGTTTGCCGAACTTGCCTGCTATCGCGAGGGGATCAACGCGCATCTGACCGCTGCAATCGCGACCGCGCAGCCGAGCCCCGCGGGGCTGCTGATGCCGAATCAGTCTCTGTTGTTCGCCGGTCGGGTGCATGCCTGCACCAGGTTGCCGGCGATGATGCATCTGGCGCGGGAACTGTGCGGCGGTCAGATCTGCGTCACGCCGGACTTCGCCGCGTTTGTCGATCCGGAGACCAGGCCCTGGCTGGAGAAGTTCTACACTGTCAACGAGGCGTGGAGTGCTGACGATCGGCGCCGCCTACTGGCTTTCGCGCGCGATCTGCTGAATTCCGACTATGCCGGCCACCGGCTGACGTTCGAATTGTTCGCCCAGTCGCCGCCCTATGCGCATCTGAATGCGGTTTACATGAACTTCGACTTTGACGGGCCGTTGCGTTTCGTGAAAAAGGCGGCCGGTTTGAGCGATCGGGTGATATAGGTGGGACGAGGCGGCACAACCCCTCCAAAGCTTCGCATCGAGAATGTGGCGCTGCGCTTCACGTCACGTCACGGGGTGGGGTGGGGCGCCGGTCACCGCGCTTGAGAACATCTCGCTCGATGTCGAGGACAAGGAATTCTCGGTGATCGTCGGACCGTCGCGCTGTGGCAAGACCAGCCTGTTGCGCCTCGTCGCCGGTCTGATCGAGCCGACCGAAGGCATGATCTATCTGGACAGCACGCGCATCAGCCGACCCGGGAAGGACCGGGGCATGGTGTTCCAGCCGTACACGCTGTTTCCCTGGCTCACCGTGCAGGACAACGTGGAATTCGGGCTGAGGATCGGCGGCGTGCCGGCAGCGCAGCGGCGCGAGATTGCGCGGCGGTTCATCGCGCAGGTCGGGCTCGAAGGGTTCGAGCGGCTTTATCCCAAACAGTTGTCCGGTGGCATGATGCAGCGGGTGGCACTGGCCCGAGCGCTGGCCAACGATCCGGCCATTCTGCTGATGGATGAACCGTTCGGCTCGATGTTTCCGACCATCAGGCATGGAGTCGCCTCCGAATAGAGACGAAATCCAGACCACGCGAGAGACCGGATTTTCTGGGAATTCGATGCTCTTGCCCAAGAGTTCGTTATGCCAACCCAAGGAAGCTAATACAATTATGAAGACTAGGGCGCCGAAGGAACGCGCGCCCGAAGGCGCACGCTCCTTGGCGCCAAGGCTGGGGTCTTCATCCCCCGATTCTGGGGGGCGACTCCCGTGAGTGTGAAGTCCCGGATAAACTCCCCCGCGAGGGGAGGCGGAGATGTGGTGACGATTCGCCCTGGTACCGATGCCGACGCGGACGGGTTCATCGCGCTGATCGGCGCATGCTGGGGTGAATATCCCGGCGTTGTGCTGGACGTGGATGGCGAGGTGCCGGAACTGCGGGCGCTCGCCTCCTACTACGCAAGCAAGGGCGGCGCATTGTGGGCGGCGGAGGCCGATGGGCGCGTCGTCGGCATGGTCGCGGCCGTTCCACACGACGCCGGTGCCTGGGAAATCTGCCGTGTCTATACGCTGCCGTCGCTGCGCGGCGGCGGCCCCCGGGTCAAGCGCCCGGGGGCAAGCATCGGCCACCGCCTGCTGGATCAGGCGGAGGCACACGCGCGCGCGGCAGGCGCGACGCGGCTCGTGTTGTGGAGCGACACGCGGTTCGACCGGGCGCACCGGTTCTATGAGAAGCGCAGCTATGTGCGGCACGGGCCGATCCGCGTGCTGCACGACATCTCGAACTCGCTGGAGTTCGGCTATGCCAAGCCGGTGGCGGGGATCGAGGTTCTCGACGCCGCTTCCGCGGCCTCGGCCGAGCGGCGGCTGGCGGAGATCCTGTGCGCCTGCGTCGATGCGGGTGCCTCGGTGTCCTATCTGCCACCGCTGGCGCCCGACGTCGCGCGCGCGTTTTGGAAGCGCATGGCCGCCGACGTCGCCGCCGGCACGCGCATCCTGCTCGCGGCCTGGGAAGATGCGGTGCTGGTTGGCACGGTGATGCTCGAGTTCGCTTCCTCGCCGAACCAGCCGCACCGCGCCGAGGTGCAGAAGCTGCTGGTGCATCCAGACGCACGCCGGCATGGCGTGGCGCGAGCGCTGATGGCACGGGTAGAGGCGGCGGCGCGGCGCGCCGGCCGTTCGCTGCTCACGCTCGATACCAGGGCAGGCGGCGCGGCGGAAAACCTGTATCGTGCCATCGGCTGGCAGGAGGCGGGCCGCATCCCAGGCTACGCGCTGAACGCCGACCTGACGCCGTGCGACACGATCTTCTTCTGGAGGCAACTCGCATGATCACCCTCGCCTATGTCCGCCTGATGGCCGAGTACAATGCCGAGATGAACCGCCGCCTTTACGCCGCGGCCGCGCGGCTGACGGACGCCGAGCGCAAGGCGGATCGTGGTGCGTTCTGGAAGTCGATCCATGGCACGCTCACGCATATCCTCTGGGGCGACACCCAGTGGATGTCGCGCTTCGACAACTGGCCGAAGCCTGAGGTGCCGATCAAGCAAAGCGCTGGCATGATCGAGGACTTCGCCACGCTGCGCGCACGGCGCGTGAAGGCGGACGCCGACATCATCGACTGGGCGGAGCGCGCGAACGAAGCGTGGCTGGCCGAGGACCTCGTGTGGTTCAGCGGCGCCGCGCAAAAGGAGATGCGGCGGAAGAAGGGGCCGCTGGTGGTGCACTTCTTCAACCACCAGACGCATCACCGCGGCCAGGCGCATGCGCTGCTCACCGCATGCGGACAGGACACGGGGGATACCGATCTGTTCCTGGTCGTGCCGGAGGCGGCTTGATGGCGCATCATGCCCGACCGCCAACTGTCATTGCGAGCCGAAGGCGAAGCAATCCCCAGGGAAGTGCGCACCATACGATTTCGAGGTGAACTACCTCGGCGAGATGGGATACACGTCGGCGCAGATCGCAATCGAGGCGCTACAGTGCGCCGGCCGCGACCTGACCGTCGATGGTCTTGTCAAGGCGATGGAAAGCATCCGAGACTTCCACGACCTGTTCGGCGGCACGTATACCTTCGGCCCGGACAACCACCACGGTTCCACGGCTGCCTTTCTGTCGGTGGTCCATAATGGGCGGTGGGTGCCTGTGTTCGACCACGCGCTGAGTGATTGACGTGTTGCCGTGTCATTGCGAGCCGCAGGCGAAGCAATCCCGTGGCCGGTGCGCACTCTCATCGCGCTTGCTTCGTCGCTGCGCTCCTCGCAATGACAGCCACACTTCCCCCCGCAAGCGGGAAATCAGAAAAATCGCCCGAACCACTCGATCAGCGCCGCTGGGTTCTCCTCGGCGATGTAGTGGCCGGACTCGATCGCGCCGCCGGTCACCTCGGCGGAACAGTACTGCCGCCAGATGCTGACCGCGTCGTACCAGCGGTTGATGTTGCCCTTCGAGCCCCACAACACCAGCATCGGACACTGCACCTTCACCCCGGCGACGCGGCTCTCGCGGTCATGCACGAGGTCGATGCTGGCGGCGGCGCGATAGTCCTCGCACATGCCACGCACCATCTCCGGCTGGCGCACCGCGGCGAAATAGTCCGCGAGCGCGTCGGGATGGAACAGGTCGGGCTTGTCGGGATTGCGGTTGGTGTGGTGGCGCCACCATTCCTCCGGCGCCTTGTTGATCAGCCATTCCGGGAACGGATGCTTCTGGGCGAACCAGAACCAGTGGTAGTAACTCAGGCCGAAATCCATATTGGCGCGTTCGAAGTGCTCGAGCGTCGGGATGATGTCGAGCGTCGCCAGCTTCTCCACCCGGTCGGGATTGTCGAGCGCGATGCGGTGCGACAGCCGTGCGCCGCGGTCGTGGCCGGCAAGGCGGAAACGGCGATGGCCGAAATGATCCATCACGGCGATCATGTCCTTGGCCATTGCCTTCTTGGCGTACGGCGCGTGGTCCGGCGTTGCCGGCGGCTTCAGCGAGAAGCCGTAGCCGCGCAGGTCCGGGCAGACCACGGTGAAGCGCTGCGCCAGAGTGGGCGCGACCAGGTGCCACATCGCATGGGTCTGCGGATTGCCGTGCAGCAACAGCAGCGGCGGACCCGAGCCGCCATGGCGCAGGCGGATCGAGCCGCCCGGCACCGCGACCTCGGTCAGCGTGAAGTTTTCGAAGAACATGATCATTCCTCCCCGCAGATCCGCTCGAAGGCGAGGACGTTGAACCCATCGCCCGCCTCGCGCCAGCAGGGATCGGCGAAGGCCTGGCGCATGATGGGCAGCGTTGCCCGGCTGTCGGCATCCTGCCCGAGCAGCGCCAGCACCACGCGTGGGAAGCGGCCGGCGCGCGCGCGGATTTGCGCGGCCGATGCATCCTTGCGAACGACCAGCAGACGCAGTGTCGACGGTGCCTCGATGGCGAACGCGCCGACTATTCCGACGCCGTCATTGCCGTGCGGCAGCAGCACCACGCCGTCGCCGACCAGTGACGATGCGCTGGCAACCGTTGCGCGCGCCGGCTGCATCGTCTCCGGCCGGGTAATCAGTCCGACGAGTGAAAAAGCCTGGATTGCCAGCACCAGGCCGCACAATGTCCGGCCCGTGCGCCGCGACAGCGTCGCGAATGCACCCGCCAGCAGCAGGCCGACGAACGGCGTGGCGAAGGCGAGGTAGCGCAACTCGATCGGCGTGTTGCCGAACGCGAGGCCGAGCAGCAACAGGCCGAGCGGTGGCGCCGCCGCGGCCATGGCCAGCAGCAGGCGTGGGCTGGGCGTGGCGATGCCTCGCCATTGCCGTATCGTCAGGCCGGTCAGCGCGACCAGCAGCGCAGCCAGCGCCGCTGCCACGACGTGGCTTGCAACGCCGCCGACATACAACGGCAATCCGCCCAGCAGGTTGGCAGCGAAATATCGTGCAAGCCGCACGGTGCTCGAGGCTGCGTCGAACGGAGCAAACTGTCCCATGCGGCTTTGGCGCTGGGTCAGGAAGAACCAGAGATCAGCCGGCAGCCAGGCCGCGACCCCGATGCAGGCGGGCCCAACTGTCATTGCGAGCCGAAGGTCAAGCCCGGCCACCGCTGCGCTCCTCGCAATGACACTTAGGATTCGCGCGGAATTAGACGAATCGCCTTGTACCTCGTCATGCCCGCGAAAGCGGGCACCCAGTAGCGCGAATATGGCGGCTTCTCGTGGTTTCTGGGCTCCCGCTTTCGCGGGGGTGACGATGGTGCTGCGTCGTAGCGAAGCTCTTGATTCGTGACAGGCCCTTAGCGCCAGCCAGAGCAGCGCGGCGCCTGCCACGAATGCGGCCAGATAGTTCGAGAACGTCGCCGCGCCGAGCAGTGCGCCCGCGGCCAGTGCTATCGATCCGCTGGCACGCCGGTCGGCACACAGCAGCAGGGCCACGCCCGACAGCGTCAGCAGCTGCGCCAGCGCAAATCCGCGCGCGATCGTCCCGGTATAGACAAAGCCATAGCAGCCGACCGTGAGCAGTACTGCCGTCACGGCGGGAATCCCGGCGAGCCGGGCGATCGCCGCCACCAGGCTCAGCGCGGCGAGGCTGAACAGCACGGAGGCCAGGCGCGCAGCGAACAGGGAATCGCCGACCAGCGTCCGCCATGTGGCAACGGCCCAGAAATACAGCGGCGGATGCACGTCGGTTGCCCGCAGATCATGCGTAATGGCGGCGAAGCTCGCCTCCCCAGCCTGCAGCCGGTGCACCTCGCCGGCCGGGAACGCATCCGCGGGCCAGCTCGGGCGCGCCACGCCGGCGGTAAGGAACAGCGTGTACTGCTCGTCGTATTCGGCACTGCGCAGCCAGGCGGAGGAAATCAGCACCAGCGCCGCGGCGACCAGGGCAGGCAGAAGCGGATGACGGCGCGGGTTCACGCTGCCTCGTTCACCGGAAGTTAGCTGTCTCTGGTGTATTTCTATCAGCGCGAGAACAACGACTGGTTACCGACACGGGTTCGCAGACATGCTCGACGTCCTGGCCGTGCGTGGCGCACCGACCTTCTCCGTGGTGATCCCGGTGTTCGACGAAGCCGAGGTCCTGCCGGAGTTCCATCGTCGGCTGTCGGCGGTGATGGATCTGCTCGGCACGTGGGAAGCGATCTACGTCAATGACGGCAGCCGCGACGCTTCGCTGCGCCTGCTGGAAGCGTTTCATCGCGCGGAGCATCGCGTGGCGATCGTCAATCTCTCACGCAATTTCGGCAAGGAGATTGCCACCACCGCCGGGCTGGAACACGCCGGCGGTGAGGCGGTGATCGTGATCGATGCCGACCTGCAGGACCCTCCGGAGGTGATCCCGGAACTCGTGGCCGGCTGGCGGGACGGCTTCGACATGGTGTACGCCGAACGGCGTGCGCGGGAAGGCGAGGCATGGCTGAAGCGGGCGACGGCCGGCCTGTTCTATCGGCTGATGCAGCACCTCGGTCGCGTGCAGCTTCCCCGCAACACGGGTGACTTCCGGCTGATGAGCCGGCGCGTGGTCGACGCCGTGCTGCAGTTGCGCGAGCAGCATCGCTTCATGAAGGGGCTGTTCGCGTGGGTAGGCTTCCCCACCCGGGCCGTGCCGTACGACCGCGCGCCGCGCTACGCCGGGATGACGAAATGGAACTACTGGAAGCTGTGGAACCTGGCACTCGAGGGCATCACCAGCTTCACCGTCATGCCGCTGAAGGTCGCGACGTATCTGGGGCTTGCGGTGGCGCTGTTCGCCGTGGTGTTCGGCGCGCAGCTGGTGATCCGGACGCTGCTGTTCGGCAATCCGGTCGCTGGCTACCCGAGCATGATGGCGGTCATCCTGTTCCTCGGCGGCGTGCAGCTCATCACCCTCGGCGTCATCGGCGAATATCTGGGGCGCGTGTTCAACGAGACCAAGCGGCGACCGCTCTACCTGGTCGAGCGGTTCGTCCCGAGCGAGATCAACGTGCGGCAGCCTGTCGAACCGGTGCGGTGACTGCCCGCGCCGCACTGCTGCTGGCCCTGCTGTTCTGCTGCGCCTGGACCGCCCGAGCCGAACCCGCGGCGGAACGGCTGGCGGTGCTGCGGCATGGCGTCAACATCACCAACTGGTTCCGCTTTCCGCCGAGCCAGGATCCGGCGGCGATGCGCGCCTATCTGGGCGATTCGGCGATGCAGGCACTGAAGCGCGCAGGCTTCACCTTCGTGCGACTGGCGGTGCAGCCTGAGGTCCTGGCGGGTCCCGGCATGCTGGCTGCGCTGGCCGATTCGCTCGCCCGGCTGCAGCGCCACGGCCTGGGCGTCGTCGTCTCGCTGCACCCTGTCGACTGGCACCTGGAAACCGCATCGGGGGATCAGGAGAAGCTGCTCGCGGTGTGGCGCTCGCTTGCTCCGGCATTGCGGCCGTTCGATCCACGTCTCACCTTCGTGGAGGTGCTGAACGAGCCGGTGTTCCCGGATGATCCGCGGGGATGGGCGAGGCTGCAACGCCAGCTGCTCGCCGAAATCCGCGCCAGCCTTCCCGCGAATACGGTTGTACTGACTGGCAACGACTGGGGCAGCATCGCCGGTCTGCTCGCCATGGTTCCGGAGCCTGACCCGAATGTGGTGTACAGCTTCCACCTGTATGAGCCGGCGGAGCTGACGGCGCTCGCCGCCTATCGGCCCGGGCTCGATACCGAGGCGTTGGCGCGGCTGCCTTTCCCGGCGGGCGATGAAGCTGCCTGCCAGGCCGTCGCGAATCGGACGAGCGATCCGCCGACCGCCGGCCTGATGCGCTTCTACTGCGCGCAGCATTGGGACGCGGCGAAGCTTGCGGCACGGATCGACGCCGCGGCCGACTGGGCGCGCCGCAATCATGTCGCCTTGCTGGCCGGCGAGTTCGGTGCCAGCCAAAGGCTGAATGCGCCGGCGCGTCTCGCCTGGCTCGCCTCCGTGCGCGTGGCGTGCGAGCAGCGGTCGATCGGTTGGGCGCTCTGGGGTTACGACGACTCGATGGGATTTGCGCTGCATCCGCCGGCCGACTCGCTTCATCTCGATCAGGGGGTGCTGCAGACGCTGGGGTTGGCCGGCTCAATGTTACATAAATAGTGCCAAGCATTAACCGGGCGCGACGCAAGTCCACATCCCAGCGTGACAGCCGTGTCAAAAAGCAGCAAAAAGAAAAAGCCCCCGGCCAGAGACCGGGGGCAAGTAAACAGGGAGGCTTCACGTCTGGGAGACGCAGGGGTCATAGACCCCCTTCCGACTCCAAGGAGCCGGAACACTGGCGGCAACGCCACCGTATTCGATGGAATGACTTTAATGGCGCGCGGCAATAGTTTCCATCGCCAAAAGCCGGATGCGGCCATGCCGTGAACGCATGCCCCACGGTCAACCCAACGGCTGGCGGCATTGGTCGGTCGGATTTCGTACCGAAATCGGCTTGATCGCGCGTTAGCGTTCACGGAAACGCGAGCGCGCTGGAAGGGAAATGGTCCACCAGAGAGCCGCTGACGGCACCGGGGGCCTCTGTCATTGCGAGCGGAACGAAGCAATCCCCATGCGCAACGCCCCGCTCAGGAAGCCTGCCCTCGGGCTTGACCCGAGGGATCGCGCCACTGAATGGCAGCGCGGCATCCTGGCCCGCCGGCCAGTGAAGGTTGCGGTATTGGCGCAGGCGGCGAAGACCGCCCGCATCGCCTGGGCCATGCTGGTTTCAGGTGATACCTACCGCAGTGCCGCGCCGACAGCACGCCGACAGAGGCAACCCACAACCGTTTCCGGCCGGATCTCGTCCGGCCAGTCACCCAGCAAGGAGCACGGGGCAGCGACGGCAAAAGAGTCAGGACCTGGGTCGGGACAATCCGTCTTGTCATCGCGTATCACAGCGCGCCGCAATACTTGGAACCCGACCCGCGCAACCCATCGGGGCCAGCGGTCAGACGACCGCGCTCAACAGGCCGCATACATGGCCGCTCCAGACCGCGCGCCGCCGCCGCACCCTCACCCGCCGCCGTCGCGTTAGAACGGGATACCAAACGGCCTATGCGATTACCGCATACTGCACGCGTTCGCGCCGGGTCAGGCGCGGCACGCCCTCGCCGAGGATCAGCGAGCGGAAGTGCTCGGTCTGCTGATGCGCCGCGAACGCGGCTGCGTCCTCGAACAGCTCATAGAACAGGAACTGCGCCGGGTTCGCCACGCCGCGATGCACGAGAAAGAGCTTCACGCCGGGCTCCTGCCGTGCCTTTGGCGCGAAGCGGGCGAGGATGTCCGCCACCGCGTCCGCCTCGCCTTCGCGCGCTTCCCACGTCGCCGCTACGGCGAGTCCGCCGGTGATCTGCTGCGTCTGCATGTCGTCCTCCTGATTTGCTGGAACACGCAGACGAAGCTAAGCGAACGACGGCGCCGGTTCACCGCGCAACGCTTCGGCCAGGGACGAAGCGATCGGGCCGCGTCGTTTCAACGTCATGGCCCGCGAAGGCGGGCCATGACGTTGAAAAACGGCAGTTCAGCCGGTCAATGCCACAGCCGCGCGGATGCCAGCTTGGCGCCCTCGACGAGCGAACCGAGCTTGCGGAAGGCGATCTCCGGGTCCACGCGGCCGGCATGCCCCACGAAGGTCGCGAAACCGCAATCGGTGCCGGCAATCACGCGCTCGCGCCCGACGATGTCGGCGAACTGGCAGATGCGCTGGGCGACCAGTTCCGGATGCTCGATGTAGTTGGTGCAGGTGTCGATCACGCCGGGGATCAGCACCTTGCCATCGGGAAGTTTGGCATCCCGCCAGACCGCCCATTCATGCGCATGCCGTGGGTTTGCCGCCTCGAACGAGATCGCCTGCGGCTTGGCCTTCAGGATGATCGGCAGGATCTTCTGCAACGGAATGTCGAAGTCGTGCGGGCCTTCGTAGTTGCCCCAGCACAAATGCAGCCGCGCCGAACTCGCCGGCACGTTGGCCAGCGCATGGTTCAGCGCCTCGATCTGCTGCTCCGCCTGCTTGAGGAATTCCGCTTCGGTCAGGTCCTGGAAGCCGGTGTGCCGCGCCATGGCAAGATCGGGACTGTCGAGCTGCACGACGATGCCGGCGTTGGCGATCGCCTCGTATTCCTCGCGCATCGCACTGGCAACCGCCTCGATATACGCGGTGTGTGTCGGATAGTAGCGGTTCGGCTGGAACGAGGACACGACACCGGGCGAGGCGGCCGGCATGAATGCGTCCACCGGCTTCGAGGCGGCCATCGCGTCCTTGAGATTGGCAATGTCCTGCTTCACCGCATCATGATCGCGCAGCTCGATCGGACCGATGCAGCACAGCCGGCGAAACACCTGCGGCCCGGTAAACTGGATCATGCGCTGGCGGAAGTCCGGATAATCCGCCAGGTCGCGCTGCGGCTTGGGCGCGAATGGTTCGCCGCCGAAACCGGTGAGACGGTCCTTGATGTAGGTCGCGTAGCCGATCTTGCTGGCCTCGCCGTCGCTGACGACATCGATGCCGACGGCGACCTGTTGCGCGACGATGTCGGCGACGGCCTGGTGGGCCCGGCGATCGAACTCCGCGTGGTCGTATGGCTCGCCGTGGTCCTTCTTGACCAGCAGATCGACCAGGGCCTGCGGCCGAGGTAGGCTGCCGACATGGGTTGTCAGGATGCGGTCGGTGCTGAGCTTCATGGCTCTCCCCCCGGTTATCGTTGGACCCATTCTACCGGGGATTGCCGACAGGCGCGACGGGGTTCAGTGGCCGGCGTGGCTCCCGGAGAAGTCCGGCGGCGGCAGGCCCGACAGCTCGAGCTGGCGCACCAGCGCCTGCTTCAGCCGTTCCAGCCCCGCTTCGGTGCTGGCCTCGGCGCGGGCGACCAGGACCGCCTGCGTGTTCGATGCACGCAGCAGCCACCAGCCGTCGTCGGTCAGCACGCGCACGCCATCGATCTCCGACACCTTCGCGCCCGCAGTGCGCAGCCGGGCGGCCACCTCCTCGATCACCGCGAACTTGCGCGTGTCGTCGCAGTCGAAACGCACCTCGGGCGTGTTGATTACCTGCGGCAGCGCATCGCGCACATCGGACAGCCTGGCGTCCATGCGTGCCAGGATGCCGAGCGTGCGCACGGCGGCGTAGAGTGCATCGTCGAAGCCATACCAGCGGTCGGCAAAGAAGATATGGCCGGACATTTCGCCGGCGAGCGGCGAGCCGGTTTCCGCCATCTTCACCTTGATCAGGCTGTGGCCGGTCTTCCACATCAAGGGATTACCGCCGACGCGAGCGATCTCGTCGAACAGCACTTGGCTCGCCTTCACATCGGCGATGATGGTGGCGCCAGGACGCTCGCGCAGCACGTCGCGGGCGAGAATCACCAATAGCTGGTCGCCGAACAGGATTCTTCCCGCGTCGTCGATCAGGCCGATGCGGTCGGCGTCGCCATCCAGCGCGATGCCGATATCGGCGCGCTGTGCCGCCACCTCGGCGATCAGTTGTTCGAGGTTCTTCGGCACGGTGGGATCCGGGTGATGCGCCGGGAAAGTGCCGTCGATCGTGCCGTTCAGCACGACATGCTCGCCGGGCAGTCCGGCGACAAGCTTCTCCAGCACCTCGCCCGCGGCGCCGTTGCCGTTGTCCCACACCACCTTCAGCATGCGGTCGCCGCCGTCCCAGTCGGCGAGCAGGCGCGCGATATAGTCGGCCGCGATGTCGATGCGCCGTTCGCTCCCCGTCCCTTCCGACACCACGTCGCCCGCGGCGGACATGGCGCCCAGGTCGCGGATCTGCGTGCCGTAGAACGGCTTGCCGCCGAGCACCATCTTGAAGCCGTTGTAGTCGGGCGGATTGTGGCTGCCGGTGACCATCACCGCGCCGTCGGTCGTGAGCTTGGCGGCGGCGTAGTAGAGCATCGGCGTGGGGCCGCGGCCGATGCGGATCGCCTGCATGCCGCTCCGCAGCAGCCCATCGACCAGCGCCGCCTCCAGCGCCGGGCTCGACAACCTTCCGTCGTAGCCGACGGCAACCGTGCGGCCACCGCGGCGCGAGACGAGGGTGCCGAAGCAGCGGCCGATGGCGAACGCATCGGCCTCGGACAGCGTGCGGCCAACCGTGCCGCGGATGTCGTACTCGCGCAGGGTGGTGGGATCGAAATTGTGCGAAAAGCCCATCTCAGCAGAACTGCATGTAGTGCTTCAGGAAGCCGCGGACCGCGTCCGCCAGATCGGGACGCTTCAAGGCATAGGCGATCTGCGCCTCCAGGAAGCCCACCTTGTCGCCGCAGTCGAACCGGCGGCCTTCGTAGCGCAGCCCATGGAACGGCTGCTTGCCGATCAGCTTGGCCATGCCGTCGGTGAGCTGCACCTCGCCGCCGGCGCCGCGTTCCATGCGCGCAAGGTACCCGATCACCTCCGGCATCAGCACATAGCGCCCGATGATCGAAAGGTTCGATGGCGCATCCTTCGGCGCCGGCTTTTCCACCAAGCCCAGCACCTCGACCAGCCGTCCGTCGTCCTTGCCGGTGCGCAGGATGCCGTAGCGGTTGGTCTGCTCGTGCGGCACCTCGGTCACCGCGACCACATTGCCGCCGGTGTCGCGGTAGACGTCAGCGAGCTGGCGCAGGCACGGCGTGTCCGCCAGCACCAGGTCGTCCGGCAGCAGGATGGCGAAGGGATCGTCGCCGATGAAGGCGCGGGCGCACCAGATGGCGTGGCCAAGCCCCAGCGGCACCTGCTGGCGCACGGTGACCATCGACCCCGGCTCCACCTGGGTCGCGCGCAGCAGTTCGAGCGCATCGGCCTTGCCGCGCCCGCGCAGCGTGGCCTCCAGCTCGAAGGCGATGTCGAAATGCTCCACCAGCGCGGTCTTGCCGCGGCCAGTGACCATGCAGAACTGTTCGATCCCCGCCGCGCGCGCCTCTTCGATCGCATACTGGATCAGCGGCTTGTCGACCACCGGCAGCATTTCCTTGGCGGTCGCCTTGGTGGCGGGCAGGAATCGCGTGCCGAGGCCCGCGACGGGCAGAACGGCCTTGCGCAAAGGCTTGATCACGATGGGCTCCCCCTGGTGTCCCCGTAGCCGGTGGTGATGGGCCGGCGGAAGCGAACATTACCGGCAGGCGGAAATGTGGCGTTAACGGCGACCACGGCAGCGACACGTGCCTGCGAGACGTATCACGTTGGCGCGCGGGACGTCACCCGGCCCGCCTTCCGCCGGACCCGGAGCGCCCGAGCAGTACGTCGCGCGCCTGATTGACACGCGTGGCCAGCCAGTCGGAGCCGCCGCTGTCGGGGTGGGCGGTGCGCATCAGCCGAAGGTGGGCGGCACGGATCTCCGCCTCGCTGGCACCCGGGTGCAGGCCGAGCACCTGGTAGGCTTCCTCGCGGGTCATGTTGCCCTGCTGGCGGGGCGGCGGAGGCGCCTGCCGCTGGTTGCCGCCGGCAGCGGCAGGATGGCTGGCGCGCCAGCGTTGCCAGATCAGCGGACCGAACAGGGTCAACGCGCCGAGGGCGATCCCGCCGCGACCTGACAGGAACAGCAACAGCGCCAGGCTGATGCCCGCCAGGGCGCCGACCCAGGCGACCAGCGATTTGACCGTCGTGACGGAAGCGCGCTCGAACGCCCGCAGCCCCCCGAGGAACAGGAACAAGGTCAGGCCGCCGAGGACTAGCCAGAGCATGGTCGGTAATCGGTGATCAGTGATCAGTGATCAGGAGCGGCAGTCCTACTACTGATCACTGATCACTGACCACTGATCACCGCCTGTCACTGGCCACTGATCACTGACTGCGCCTCCAGGGCCGCCAATGCACTCAGGTTGACGATGCCCCGGGCGGTGACGCTCGGCACCAGGACGTGGATCGGCTTCGACATCCCCAGCAGCATCGGTCCCACCGGCAAGCCGTCCGCCGCGCCCTTCAGCAGGGTGAAGGCGATGTTGGCGGCGTCCAGCGTGGGCATCACCAGCAAGTTTGCCGTGCCGCCCAGGTGGCTGTCGGGCACGGCGCGGTCGCGGATCGCTGCCACGAGAGCGGCATCGGCATGCATCTCGCCATCCACTTCCAGCTCCGGTGCACGCTCACGCAGCAGCGCCAGTGCGCGGCGCATCTTGCGGGCTGACTCCGAATCGCTCGCACCGAAGTTGGAATGCGACAGCAGCGCCGCCTTCGGCGTGATGCCGAACTCGCTCACCGCATCGGCGGCAAGCATCGTCATCTCGGCGATCTGCTCTGCCGTCGGATCGACCACCATCTGGGTGTCGCAGATGAACAGCGTGCCGTGCTGCAGGATCAGGCAGCCGAGCCCGTAGACGCGGCTGACGCCCGGCCGGCGCGGAATGATCGGCAGTACGTACTGCACCTGGCGCCACCAGTTGGCGGAGCCGCCGCAGATCGCGGCATCGGCGAGGCCGGCATGCAGCAGCATCGCCGCCGCGACGGTGCCGCGCCCGGTCAGGCCACGCGCGGCATCCTCCGGCGGGATGCCGCGCCGTCCGGCCATCCTCTGATAGTCCGGCAGCAGCGGGCCGAACACTTCGTCATCCTGCGCGGGATCGAGCACGCGGACGCCGTCGGCCAGGTCGATGCGCAGACCCAACTCGCGGATCTTGCGTTCGATCACCGCGCGGCGGCCGAGCAGGATCGGTCGTGCGATCCCATCGTCCACCAGCGTCTGCGCCGCGCGCAGCACCCGCTCGTCTTCGCCGTCGCCGTAGACGATGCGCTGCGGAGCCTGCTTGGCGGCCTCGAAGACAGGGCGCATGAGCTGGCCGGAGCGGAATACGAAGCGCTCCAGCTCGCGCTGATAGAGGGCAAAATCGCGGATCGGCCGGCGCGCGACGCCGCTTTCCATTGCCGCCCGCGCCACCGCAGGCGCGATCTCGAGGATGAGCCGCGGGTCGAACGGCTTGGGAATGATGTAGTCGGCGCCGAACACCGGTGCCGAACCGCCATAGGCGGCGGCGACCACCTCGGACGCCTCCATCCGCGCGAGGCCGGCGATGGCCTCCGCGGCGGCGATCTTCATCGGTTCATTGATGGTGGTGGCCGAAACGTCCAGCGTGCCGCGGAAGATGAAGGGAAAACACAGGACGTTATTGACCTGATTGGGGAAGTCGCTGCGCCCGGTGGCGACGATGGCGTCGGGCCGCACCGCGGCGACCTGTGCCGGCAGGATCTCCGGCTCCGGGTTAGCCAGCGCGAGGATCAACGGCTTCGGCGCCAGGAGCCCGAGCCAATCCGGATTCAGCACGCGCGGCGCGGATAGGCCGAGGAATATGTCCGCGTCGGGCAGCGCATCCTTGAGTGTCCGCGCATTGGTGTCGCGCGCGTAGCGCGCCATGTTCGGCAGCATTCCTTCGCGGTCGACACGCACGACGCCCTGGATGTCGGTCAGCGTGACGTTCTCCGGCCGCAGGCCCATCGAGACCAGAAGGTCGACGCAGGCGAGCGCGGCGGCCCCGGCGCCGGAGGTCACCAGCCTGGCCTCGTGCAGCGACTTGCCCTGCACCACGAGTCCGTTGCGCACGGCGGCGGCCACGGTGATGGCGGTGCCGTGCTGATCGTCGTGAAAGACCGGGATGCCCATGCGCTTGCGCAGCTCGGCTTCGATGGCGAAGCACTCGGGCGCCTTGATGTCTTCCAGATTGATGGCGCCGAAGGTCGGCTCCAGCGCGGCCACCACGTCGCAGAAGCGGGCCGGGTCCTCGGCGTCCACCTCGATGTCGAACACGTCGATGCCGGCGAACTTCTTGAACAGGACGGCCTTGCCCTCCATCACCGGCTTGCTGGCCAGCGCGCCGATATTGCCGAGGCCGAGCACGGCGGTGCCGTTGGAGATCACCGCCACCAGGTTGCCGCGCGTGGTGTAATCGCGCGCTGTCTCGGGATCCGCGACGATGGCCTCGCAGGCGGCCGCGACGCCGGGGGAATAGGCGAGCGACAGATCGCGCTGGGTGGCCATGCGCTTGGTCGGCTCGATCGCCAGTTTCCCCGGTTGCGGCAGTCGGTGATAATCGAGCGCCGCCTTACGGAAGTCATCGTCCATCAGCTTCTGTCTCCTGGCCTTCGGCGGACAGGATGAGCGGGCGCGGATAGGGTTGCAACGAGGGGCACGGAGAGGCGGGTATGAAGTTCGATCAGGTCTGCAATCTGCTGCTGAATTACCAGACCGAGCGCAATGAGCGCATCCTGCTCCTGTCCGAGGATACCCAGCGCGAGATCTACCACTGCATCGTTGCGACCAAGGCGAGGGACTGCCTGGAGCTGCGGACCGGATTCGGCGCGACCACCTGCGTGATGGCGGCGGCCATCGAGGAAATCGGTGGCGGGACTGTCCCGGTATATCCACGCCGTCCCGCACAGCGCGGGCTATAATTGGTTCCTGTTGCGCGTCCTGCAGGAACGCACCAAAGGGAAGCGTGTGTGAGCCGCGCTTCGACTTCTGCTTCCTTGACGGGGCACATGAGTGGCAACCAGACGCCCTGGCCGTGCTCCTCATGACGAAGCTGCTGCGACCTGGTGCCTGGATGATGGTGGACGACCTCAACTTCAAGCTGCGTGATTGCCATCCGGGATGGGAAGCCCAGTTTGCCGACAGGTCGGAGGAGGAGTTGGACACGAGGCAGGTGGGGATGGTGTTCGATCTGCTGGTGAAGACCCATCCGGACCTCGAACACTTCATGCTGTCGAACAGCGGACACATCGGCTGGGCGCGCAAGGTCGGACAGGCACCCGCGTCGTGGTTCCCGGACGGCGTTGTGTGCGGCGCCATCGCGGGGTCGTGGAGCGAGACCTGTGATGGCGTCGCGGTCACATGGGACGCGCCGCCCACCGAAGGAGTCGTCATCGAGGAGCAAGGGAAAGCTGTCCTGATCCGCTCCACGATCACCGACCCGTTTGTCGTGATCAGAAACGTGATCGAGCCCGCGCGTGAGATCGACTTCGTGTCACTTCGAGTGAGGCTGCTCACGCCGGACATGGCGACGCTGCAACTCTTCTGGATTGGCGGGGATGATGAGCACTTCGATGAAGCGCGCAGCACGCGCTGCGCCGTGAGATCGTTGGGAGACGCGCAGGACCTTACGTTTTGTTTCCGTGGGTCAGCGCACGCTCGGACCATCAGATTGTTGCGCCTGGACCCTGCCGACGGCCCTTGTGTCATGCTCCTGGAACGCCTGACGATCGGTGGCAGGTGAACGTCGCCGGGCCGCCTCCATCGTTTCACCGTCATGGCCTGCGATGCATGCCCCGGCGAAGGCCGGGGTTCCGACGCGTTCCCTTCCTGCGTGATGTGGTCTTCGACCACGGCAGAGCGACGGCCCCTCGCATAGCGGTGCCGCACATGTTGCCTTCGACGTTGCTTACCGTCTCGGCCTCTGCGAACTTCGAGCTTTCGCGGCTCAATAGCACACCCCACAGGATCGTTGTGTACGCTTCGCGGCCGCCGTTGCCGACGACCACGCAACACTCACTACCGGGCGCCCGCTACGGCTTACCCGGGCCGGTCTTCCACCGGCTGGACCGCGTTAGCTTCGCCTGGCGCACAAGCAATCTCGTGGTCGGTGCGCACTCACCCCGAGATTGCTTCGTCGCTGCGCTCCTCGCAATGACATGTGGGTCCCTCGGCCATTGCGCTTTGCCGCGGAGTCCTGCTCGCGCTTGACGATCTCCACCGCCACGCCTGCCTCCAGCCGGAAATGTCCGTCGGTGACCACCTGCTCGCCCGGCTTCATGCCACGTTCGATCAGCACACGGCCGTCGGCCGCCTGGCCGGCGGTGACTGTGCGCAGTTCCGCCATCTGTTCGGGCGAGACCACCCAGATAAAGTCGCCGCGCGGGCCGTGACGCAACGCCGCCGCGGGAACGGTGACGCCGGCCTTGCGCTCATCCACCACGATGCGGCCGTTGACGAAGTTGCCAGGCCAGAGATGCAGGTCCTTGTTGGGAAAACTCGCCTTCAGCTTGATCGTGCCGGTCGACTGATCGACCTGATTGTCCGCCAGGTCGATGGTGCCCTCGTCCAGCCTGGTGCGGTCGTCCGCAGCCAGCGCAATCACAGGTATGCGCGTCTGGCCAAGCGTCAGCTTGCCCTGCGCGACCGAGGCCGCGGCAAGCGTGAAGATCATCGAGACTGGTCGCAATTGCGTGATCACCACGATCGGCGTGTTGTCCGAGGCACGCACGAAATTGCCCTGGTCGATCTGGCGGATGCCCGCGCGCCCTTCGATCGGCGAGCGGATCGTCGCGTAGCCGAGCTGCGTTGTGGCATAGTCGATCTTCGCCTGGTCGCTGTCGATCTGAGCGCGATACTGATCAACCTGCGCGCGCTGCTGATCAACCTGCTGGCGCGATGCGAAGTCGCGGCGGATCAGGTCCTCGTAGCGCTTCAGATCGAGCAATGCGCCTTGCAGCAGCGCCTCGTCCTTGGCACGCGCGGCACGCTGCTGCAGCAAGCTGCGCCTGCAACGGGCGCGGATCGATGATGGCCAGCGGATCGCCTGCCTTCACGTCCTGGCCTTCCTGGAACAGGACCTGGGTGATCTCGCCGTCGACGCGGCTCTTGACCGCCACCGTGTTGTAGGCTTGCACGGTGCCGATGCCGGTGGGGTAGATCTTCACCGGCTCGGATCGGGAGAACGCTATCGACACCGGCACCGGCGTCACTGCGGGCGGCGGTGGCGGCGATGTGCCGGCGGCCACGTGCTCGCGCAGTGTTGCAATATCCAGCTTCGTATTTGTCAGATAAAGCGCCGCCCCGGCCGCGAGCACGGACAGCCCGCAGACCACGCCGACCCGGACGACAAGCTGCCGCGAGGGGAACATGGGCGCGAACCCTATTTCGTCCACCGTATCAAGCGCAATCGTGCAGGTGTAACAGAAGGTAGCGGGGAGTGCTTGACGCCAGTCGGTCAAACAGGAGGGCAACATGGTACGCGTCGTCGGGATCGACCACCTGGTGATCAGGGTGAGCGACTATCAGAAGTCGAAGGCCTTCTACGGCCGGCTGTTCGAGTTCCTCGGCTTCGAGATATCGGACGAGTACGAGGATGCGATCGGCTGGACCAACGGCAAGACGCGCTTCTGGATCGGCCCGGCCGACGCGGAAGGCATGAAGCACAAGTACCGCATCGGCGACATCGGGTTCCACCACTACGCGTTCCAACTGCGCAGCCGCAAGGACGTCGACGAATTGCAGGCATTCCTTCAGGAGCTCAGCGCGACCATCGTCGATCCGGTGGGTGAGTACTACGACGACTACTATGCCGTGTTCTTTCTCGATCCCGACGGGCTGAAGCTGGAGGGCATGAAGTACGGCGAGCGTCAGGCGCGTGCTGCCCGCAAGAAGGCCAAGGACCGATGACAACTTCGAACCCGCGATCCGTCCCCGGATCAAGTCCGGGGCAGGCTCTCGCGCGGCTACCCTTCTTCTATGGCTGGGTGATCGTCGCCATCGTCTTCATCACCATGGGGGTCGGGGTCAACGCCCGCACCGCCTTCTCGCTGCTGTTCCCGCCGATCCTCGACGAGTTCGGCTGGGACCGCGGCGTGACAGCCGGAGCATTCTCATTCGGCTTCATCGTCTCCGCCGCGCTGAGCCCCTCGCTCGGCAAGCTCATGGATACGCACGGGCCGCGCGTGGTGAACGAGATTGGCGTTGTGCTGATCGCGGCCGGACTGCTGCTGGCGACGCTGGTGCACCAGCCCTGGCACCTCTACGCCACGCTGGGCATGCTGGTCGGCGGCGGCAGCGTCTGCCTGGGTTACACCGGCCAGGCGCTGTTCCTGCCGAACTGGTTCGTTCGCCGGCGCGGACTGGCAATGAGCCTCGCCTTCTCCGGCGTCGGCGTCGGCTCGGTCATCCTGTTGCCCTGGCTGCAGGGCCTGATCGCGCAGGCCGGCTGGCGCTCCGCCTGCTTCGCCATGGGCATCCTGGTGCTCGTGCTGTTGCTGCCGCTCAACCTGTTGGTGCGGCAACGACCGCAGGACATCGGACTCGAACCCGACGGCGACCGCTCCGCGCACGATGCCGTACACGCCAGCCGCGGCTCCAATGTCGTCGACCACGCCTGGGCCGCCGTCGATTGGACGCTCGGTCGCGCGGTGCGCACGGGCAGATTCTGGTGGATCGCACTGGGATATTTCTGCGCGCTGTTCGCCTGGTACGCCGTGCAGGTGCATCAGACGAAATACCTGGTGGAGATCGGCTTCAGCCCGAGCCTCGCCGCCTGGGCGCTCGGCGCTGTCAGCCTCGCGGGCATACCGGGCCAGATCGGGCTCGGCCATCTCTCCGATCGGATCGGACGCGAGTTCGTCTGGTGCGTCGGCTGCCTGGGGTTCGTGTTGTGCTATCTCCTGCTGCTTCTGCTGCGCCAGACGCCGACGCCAACCTTGCTCTACCTCATGGTCGTCGCGCAGGGTGCACTGGGCTACGGCATCACATCGGTCGTCGGCGCCATCCCGGCGGAGATCTTTCAGGGACGGCATTATGGCGCGATCTTCGGCACGCTGATGCTGGCATCGATCGCTGGGGGCGCGGCGGGGCCCTGGGTGGCCGGCGTGCTGCACGACGAAACCGGCAGCTACGATCTCGCCTTCTGGATCGCGATCGGCTGCAGCCTGCTGTCCGCCCTGGCCATCTGGCTCGCCGCGCCACGCAAGGTGCGGGCCGTTGCCGGGCGCATCGGCCGGCTCGGCTGACGACACATGGAACACGCGATGGCCGAACATCCCAACGTCACCGTGGTGGAGCATCCGCTGGTGCGGCACAAGCTCACTCTGCTGCGCGACAGGCGCACGCCCACGGCGCAGTTCCGCCAGCTCGCGCGCGAGATCAGCCTGCTCATGGCCTATGAGGTCACGCGCGTGCTGCCGCTCGATACGGTCGAGATCGAGACACCGCTCGAGCGCATGCTTGCGCCGCGTCTGGTCGGCAAGAAGCTATGCTTCGTCTCGATCCTGCGCGCCGGCAACGGGATCCTCGACGGCTTGCTGGACCTGGTGCCGTCGGCGCGCGTCGGCCATATCGGGCTGTACCGCGATCCGGTGACGCTGATGCCGGTGGAGTATTACGTGAAGCTGCCGGATGACGTGCACGAGCGACTGGCCGTCGTGGTGGATCCGATGCTCGCCACCGGTCATTCCGCCTGTGCCGCGGTCGCGCGATTGAAGCAGGCGGGTGCCGTGCGGATCAGCTTCACATGCCTGATCGCCGCCCCCGAAGGACTGCGGGTCTTTACCGAGGCGCATCCCGACGTGAAGCTGTTCACCGCCGCGATCGACCGCTGCCTCGACGATCACGGCTACATCCGTCCCGGCCTCGGCGACGCGGGCGATCGGCTGTATGGGACGCAGTAGCTACAACTGTCATTGCGAGCCACAGGCGAAGCAAGCTCCAGGCAGTTGCGCACTCCGATGGAGCTTGCCGCGTCGCTGCGCTCCTCGCAATGACAGTTTGGATCCAGCACTCGATCATCGCGCCGCCATGGCTGACGCGACCGCAACAAGCGTCGCATCCGTTCCGCGGCCGCCGATAATCGAGAGGCCAATCGGCAGCCCATCGACCGTGGCGCCGGGAAGGCTGACCTGCGGCACCCCGGTGAGCCCGCCCTGCGCACACAGGCAGGTGATGCGGTCGCGCAACGGACCGAGCACCGGCAGCGGCAGCCCCTTATTCGGCGCCGGAAACGGCGTCGTCGGCAGGCAAAGTATCGTTCCGGGCGGCAACAGGTACGCCATCCGACCACGCGCCTCCTGACGCATCAGCTCCGCCCAGCTCCGTTCGGTTTCGGTAATCATCGAGCCGGCGACCAGACCGCGCGCGACGCTGAATGCCATGCGCGGATTGTCGCGCTCGACCCATGACCTGAACGTCTGCCATGCCTCGTGCGGCTGCAGGGTCCGCTGCGCACGCGCCCAGACCGAGAGACCCGGAGGTGCCATCACCTCTTCGCGCACCGATCCGATCAGCGTCGCAAGTTTCCCGACCATCGGCTGCAATGCCGCAGCCACCGCGGCATCGGCAAAACCGAAGGCGTCGACTGCGATAATCAACTGCGTGGGCAGCGTGTCGGCGATCTTCTCGCCAAGCAGTACGCTCGACACGCGTGCGAACGTGCCGGCGTCGCGGGCGAACCAGCCCGTCGTGTCCGAAGTCGGTGCCTGCGGCAGCATGCCGGTGAGGTCGAGGCGCCCATGCGTCGGGCGAATGCCATACAGCCCACAGAAGCTCGCCGGCACGCGCACCGAGCCGCCGGTGTCGGTACCGAGTGCCGTGTCGCAGAGTCCGGCCGCGACGGCGGCGGCCGAACCGGAAGACGAACCGCCAGGCACGCGGTCCGGCGCCTTGCTGTTCAGCGGCGTGCCATCGAAGGCGTTCTCGCCGAGTATGCCGAGCGACACCTCGTCGGTGATGGTCTTGCCGATCAGTTTCGCGCCTGCATCGAGCAGGGTCCGCACGACCCAGGCGTGCCGCGTCGGCACCGGATTGGCGCGCGCCCAATCGTGATTGCCGCCGCCGGTCGGATAGAACGCGACATCGAACAGGTCCTTCGCCGCGAAGGTTAGACCCGCAAGCGGTCCGCTCCGCGCGCCCTCGATGGTGATGCGCGGGCCAGGAACGAAAGCATTGATCGCGTCGGTCATTCATGGGCCTCGGCACTGTGGGGGTCGGTCAGCACGGTAATGCGAGCGACAGACAGGAGCAAAAGGCGGCATCTCCCGGTGCAGGCAGATCGCCGCTGCATGGTGCACGGATAGCAGGCGATCGCCTGCACGCCACACTGCCGCCGGCATCATGGACGATGATCCGGCTCGATACGGTGCGGTGATGACAGCCGGAACGATGGGTATCTACGCATAGCCCATCGCCCATAGCCCATACCCGTGGCCCGTGGCCTGTGGCCCGTAGGATGGGTTGAGCGCAGCGATACCCATCACGACCGGATGCTTCAATGCCGCGACAGGAAGTTCAGCAGGGTCTCGTTGAACAGCGCGGGATCCTGCAGGAACGCGAAGTGGCTCACCGCCGGCAGGATCAGCTCGCCGGCGCCTGGGATCAACGACGCCAGATAGTCGGTGTTCTCGCGCTTGATCGCCTCGTCGTGATCGGCGTCGACGATCCAGGTCGGCACCTTGATGCCGCGCAACTGGTCCTCGGTGAAGTGCGGCTCGGTCGCCCACATGTGGCTGATGTTGTCGAGGAACGCCTTGAACTCCCGCGGCGTGGGAGACAGAAGCTCGTACTCGCGCGCGGCGCGGTCGACATAGGCGGTAAACACCGGGCTCTTCTCCACGTCCTTCACGCCGGAGGGATCGGAATTCGCCGCGAAAGCGAACAGCTTCGTCAGCCGCTCCGGGTGGTGGATCGCGATGTCGAGCCCGATGATCGCGCCGTCGCTCCACCCAACCAGCGCCGCCTTGCGGATGTGCAGCGTATCCATCAGCGCCAGCACGTCCGATGCCATCGCATCATAGCCGATCGGCGCGGCGGTACGCGTGCTGCGGCCGTGGCCACGGCTGTCGAGAACGATGACCTGATAACGTTGCGCAAGCACGCGGACCTGCAGCCCCCAGTAGTCGGAATTGGCGAGCCCGCCATGCAGCAGGATCACCGGATCGCCGTGGCCGAACACCGCATACCACAGGCGGATGCCGTTCACCGCGGCAATGCCGGTGCGCTCGGCCTTCGGCAAGGCGGGCGTTGCCGGCAGACGCTCCCATGGATGTTGCTGCGCCGCTGCCGGCCGCGAACCGACAAGCATGAGAACAGCGAACAGGGCGAGTGCGGCGTGACGCATCGGCTTGACCCTTCATGACGAGCGGACTCATACCACTTGTCGAGACGATCGCCGTATTGCCATGTCTTCACCGTCATGGCCGGGCTTGACCCGGCCGTCCCCTACCAGCACAAGTGCCGCGACGGATGGCCGGGACAAGCCCGGCCATGACGGCAGGGGGTAGCGGCTTCATTTCACCTCCGACAGCCGCTTCTGCGCCATCGGGCGCCACGGCGCATCGGCCGGCGATGCGGCCAGCGCGCGGCGAAACAATGTCGCTGCTTCATCGGTGACGCGGCCTTCCGCCTCGGTGATCGCCTCGGCCGCCTCCGCCGCGAGAGCCGCATCGAAACGCGTGGCCAGCGCCATGCGCCAGGCATCCGCGGCCGCATGCAATCGACCACGGCTGACCTCAGCATTGCCGAGCAGTACATAGCCCTGGCGCGCCTGTTCGCTGCGCGGATCGAGCTCGGTCAGCCGGCGGCGTAGCTGCGCGATCAGTGCGGCCTCCTGTTCGGCGCGCTGTTGCGCGGCGGCAATGCGCTCGGCGAGCGGTGCGGCCGGCAGACCCGGATAGCCGCCGACGACATAAAGCGCGAAGCCGCCAAGCGGGACCAGCACCAGTGCGATCAGCACCGCCGAGCGGGAGCCTGTGTGCGGCGCATCCTCGGTTCCGCCGGCAACACTGAGCAGACGGCGCTGCACTTCCAGCACCGCATTGGCGTGTTCCGCGGCGGCGATCCGCCCGTCGGCGAGGTCGCGGTCCAGTTCGGCCAACTGGGCACGATGCAACGCGATCGCTGCCTCGCGCCGGCTGCGCGCGACGGTCGCGCGGCGCAGCGACAGTGCCAATGGCGCGAGCGAGATGGCCGCCAGCAGCGCAATGGCCAGCCAGATCATGCGCGCCTCGTCACGACTTCAGCAGATCGGCCACGCGCCGCCGCTCGGCCTCGGTCAGCGGCGCGGGCGGGCTGGGCCGGCGACGCCTGGCAATCAGGACGGCGCCGATGCCTGCCAGCAATGCGAGGCCTGGTGCACTCCACAACACGAAGGTCACCGCGTTGAACGGCGGGCGCAGACGAACGAAATCGCCATAGCGCGCCACCATCCAGTCGATCACCTGCTGGTCGGTGTCTCCCGCGGCCACGCGCTGGCGGACGATGTGGCGGAGGTCGCGCGCCAGATCCGCATTCGATTCCTCGACGCTTTCATTCTGGCACACCAGGCAACGAAGCTGCTGCCCGATCGCCTCGGCACGCAGTTCCTGCTGCCGGTCGGGCAATAGTTCGCCGGGGTCGCTGACGGCATATGCGGGCATAGCGGCGAGCAGTACGGGCAGGAGAAATGCAGCGAGCTTCACGCCAGGCTCTGCAACAACGGCAGCAGCGATTGGCGTACGACGTCGTCGCTCATGCCGCCGGCCCAGCGCCAGCGCACGATGCCGGCCTGGTCCACCAGATAGGTTTCGGGCACGCCGTAGAGACCGAAATCGATCGCCACCTGGCCGGGTTCGTCGCGGGCAATGCGCGTGTAGGGATCGCCGTTCTGGTGCAGGAACTCCGTCGTGGCGTCGGCCTTGTCCTTGTAGGCGATGCCCCAGATCGGCATTCCCTGCTGCTTCAGCGCCATCAGCACCGGCGCCTCCTGCACGCAGGGAATGCACCAGGAGGCGAAGAAGTTGATCAGCACCTTGCGTCCGCCGGCGGTGACGTCGGCGCTGGAGAAGCCTTGGCTCGGCGGTTGGCCTGGCAGCGAGAAGCTCGGCAACGGCTTGCCGATCAGCATGCTGGGTACGCCGTGCGGATCGTAGGTGCCTTTGTCCATGCGCCTGAGCAGAGTCCAGAACGCCGCCCCACCGATGGCGGCGAGACCCAGTGGCGCAAGCAGGAACACGCGGCGCTGCATGATGGGGGTCATGATTGCCCGCCCCCTCCCCGACCCTCCCCCGCTTCGCGGTTGTGGGGGTTCAGCGCCCCCTCTCCCGCTAAGCGGGGGAGGGTCGGGGAGGGGGTCGCTCTCACGACACCACTCCCGCCTGCACCGCGGCGGAACGTCGCGACGGGGCGCCGATGCGCAGGCGGCGGTCGGCAAGCGACAATGCGCCGCCCATCGCCATGACCAGCGCACCGAACCAGATCCACGGCGCCAGCGGATTGACGTGCAGCCGCAGCACCGCCGCCCCGTCGCGCTCCTCGCCCAGCACCGCGTAAAGATCGCGGAATCCATTGGTCTCGATTGCCGTGTCGGTCACCGTGGTCTTCTGCACGGTGAACATCCGGCGCGACGGATGGAACATCACCACCTGGTCACCGCCGCGGCTCACCCGGATGTCCGCGACGCGCGCCGTGTAGTTCGGCCCCTGCTCGTCGTGCAAACCAAGCAGCGTCCAGTCGTAGCCCGCGAGTTGCACGCTCTGGCCGGGATGCACCGCGACGATGGTGCTGGCCGCGAGCGACATGCCGGCGATGCCGGCGACAGTGACTCCCATCCCGGAATGCGCCACAGCCGACCCCCAGACCGACAGCGGCTGCGCGCCAATGCGGGCGCGGAAGGTGGCGAACGGCGCACGGAACAGCCGCGTGCGTTCGACAAGCTCGGCGAGCGACCCGCAGATCAGCCAGGCCGAGGCAGCGAAGCCGAGCGCGGCGAACCCGGCATGCAGCCCGAGTGCCGCGACGGTACCGATCGCCGCCGCGATCAGCGCGGCCCACCACAGCTTGAGCAACGCCGGCCAAAGCTCCGCGCGCTTCCACGGCAGCACCGGGCCGAGCGACATCGCCGCGAACAACGGCACCGCGAGCGGGAACACCGTCGCCTGGAAATACGGCGGACCCACGCTGAGCTTGGCGCCGAACACCAACTCGGCGAACAGCGGATACGTCGTGCCGGTCAGCACGACGGCGCAGATCGAACAAAGGAGAATATTGTTGAGCACCAGCGCGCCCTCGCGGGAAACTGGCGCGAAGATGCCGGTCGCCGCCATGACCGGCGCGCGCACCGCGAACAGCAGCAGCGAGCCGCCGATCACCAGCGCCAGCAGCGCCAGGATGAACACGCCGCGCGTCGGATCGTTGGCGAAGCTGTGCACCGAATTGAGGATGCCGGAGCGCACCAGGAAGGTGCCGCAGAGCGACAGCGAGAACGTGCCGATCGCCAGCAGGATGGTCCAGATCTTCAGCGCCTCGCGCTTCTCCACCACGATGGCGGAATGCAGCAGCGCGGTGCCGGACAGCCAGGGCAGCAGCGAGGCGTTCTCCACCGGGTCCCAGAACCAGTAGCCGCCCCAGCCAAGCTCGTAGTACGCCCACCAGGAGCCCAGCGCGATGCCGCCGGTGAGCAGGCACCACGCGCCGAGGGTCCAGGGCCGCACCCAGCGTCCCCAGGCGGCATCGACGCGTCCTTCCAGCAACGCGGCGACGGCGAAGGCGAAGGGGATGGCGAAGCCGACATAGCCCGCGTAGAGCACCGGCGGATGGAAGGCGAGGCCCGGATCCTGCAACAGCGGGTTCATGTCGCGACCGTCGATCGGCGGCGGCCAAATCCGCTCCAGCGGATTGGACGTCGTCAGGGCGAACAGCAGGAAGCCGGCCGAGGTGAACCCCAGGACGCCGATGACGCGCGCGCGCAGGCTCGACGGCAGCGCGCGGCCGAAGCCCGCCACCGCGCCGCCGCACAGCGCCAGGATCAGGCACCACAGCAGGATGGAACCCTCGTGGTTCCCCCAGGTGCCGGTGATCTTGTAGATCAGCGGCATCAGGCTGTTCGAGTTCTCCGCGACGTTCGCGACGGAGAAGTCATCCACCACGGCGCTCCACACCAGGCAGCCATAGGCAGTCGCCAAAGCGATGAACTGACCGATCGCCAGCGGCGGCGCGGCGGCCATCAGGCGAACGTCGCGCCTGTGTGCGCCCCACAGAGGCAGGACCGCCTGCGCCCCGGCCAGCGCGACGGCAAGCGCGAGCGCGAAATGGCCCAGCTCTGGGATCACGATTTCGGTCTCATCGTGTTCCAGGTCGCGGCTGGCGGTGGCGGGCCGGATGCGGGGTTCCAGTGGCCGGTCTTCTTCAGCGCATCGGCCACGTCTTTCGGCATGTATGTCTCGTCATGCTTGGCCAGGACCTCGGAGGCGCGGAACGTGCCATCCGGCTGCATCGTGCCCAGGGTCACCACGCCCTGCCCTTCGCGGAACAGGTCGGGCAGAATGCCGATGTAGGTCACCTCGACGCTGGCACCGCCATCGGTGATGCGGAATTTTGCCGCGGGACGGCCATCGTCGGTGGACCTCTGCACGCTGCCCTGCTCGACGAGCCCGCCCAGGCGGAAGTTGCGGCCTGGAGCCGGCGCCTTGCTCGCCAAATCCGACGGTGCAAGGAAGAACACCAGGTTGTCGCGGAACGCCGACAGCGTCAGAGCGGTGGCCGATCCCAGCCCTAGTCCGCAGGCGAGCAGAATCCAGAGGCGGCGGCGCTTGCGGGTCATTGCGCGCGCCTGCCTCTGGGCACTCGACCCGGGGGTCGCCGCCGGCCTGCCCCCGGGCTCTTGACCCGGGGGTCAATGGCCGCCAGCCGCCGTTGTGCGGTGCGCATGCGTAGGAAGGCGGCCAGCGCAAACGTCCCCGGGATCAGCACACCCAGCGTATAGGCCGCGATGATGTATGGCAGATGCGTCACGCCGACGCCTCGTCCGCCCGCGCCATCAGCAGGGCGCGAACGCGTCGTTCCATCACTGCCGCGCGGGTCCGAGCGACCACGATCGCGGCGAAGGCGAGCGTGTAGCCGAGCGCCGTGAACACCAATGGCCAGAGCATGCCGACATACATGGTCGGCGCGCCGGTGAAGCTGATCGTGGCGGGCTGGTGCAGCGTGTTCCACCAGTCCACGCTGAACTTGATGATCGGCAGATTCACCACGCCGATCAGTGCCAGGATGGCGCCGGCCCGGTAGCCACGGACCGGATCGTCGAAGGCCCGTACCAGCGCGATGTGGCCCAGATACAGGAAGAACAGCACCAGCACCGAGGTCAGCCGAGCATCCCACACCCACCAGGCGCCCCACATCGGCTTGCCCCAGATACTGCCGGTGGCGAGGCAGAGCGCGGTGAATCCGGCGCCGACCGGGCCGATCTCGGCCGCCGCCAGGTCGGCCAGCGGGTGGCGCCAGACCAGCGACAACACCGAACACAAGGCGAGCCCCAGATAGCCGGCGGAGGCCAGCCAGGCAGCCGGGACGTGCACATACATGATCCGCACCGCGTCGCCCTGCTGCCAGTCGGCCGGAGCGAAGAACAGGCCCCAGGTCAGGCCAAGCGCGGTAAGTCCGGCGCCGCCGGCGGCGAGCCACGGGAGCGCGGCACCGGAAAGACGCAAAAAGCGCCCCGGGTTGGCGAAACGGTGCAGAGAGCGCCCCGGATTTCGCTCACTCGGGGGCGGGGCAACGACGGAACTTGCGTCCACGCGATCAACCTAACCCATGCCAGCTTCCGTTTGAAGGCGGACGGCGTTGGCTTACTGTGGGGCCGGCTACCCCGGTCTGGAATGTTCCTGAAGGAAAATTCATGCTCTGGGCCATGATTCGCGCCGACAGGAGTCGTCGATGCAGTACTGGCTGGTGAAGTCGGAGCCCGACGCGTTTTCCTGGGACCAGCAGGTGGCGAACGGCGTGGAGCCCTGGACCGGCGTGCGCAATCACATGGCCAAGAACAACCTGAAGGCCATGAAAAAGGGCGACCGCGCGTTCTTCTACCACTCGAACGTCGGCAAGGAGATCGTCGGCGTGGTGGAAGTGGTGCGCGAGGCCTATCCGGATCCCACGGCCGAGGCAGGCGACTGGGTGTGCGTCGACATGAAGGCGGTCGCGGCAATGCCGAAGCCAGTGACCCTGGCGGCGATCAAGGCTGACGCCAAGCTTGCCGACCTCGCTCTGGTGCGCCAGTCACGGCTTTCGGTGATGCCGGTGTCCAAGCCGCACTGGGACCACATCTGCCGGATGGGTGGATGGAAGCGTTGAGCGAAGATCCCCCCTCCCCCCTTCCCCCTCCCGCAAGGGGAGGGGGAGCAGAGGACCTTCTCCCCCTCCCCTTGCGGGAGGGGGAAGGGGGGAGGGGGCTGCGCGCGCTATGCCAGTTCGACGAACTCCCTGACGGCGCCGCCAAGGGCTTCGGCCCGGCGCCTGGCGGCTTCACCACCGGGTCAAGTGCCCGGTGGCAGGCTGGGCTCGTCGCGATCCGCCAGGGCGACGACATATTCGTCTACGTGAACTCCTGCCCGCATCTCGGCACGCCATTGGAGTGGACGCCCGACCGCTTCCTCTCCCTCGACCGTAGCCGTATCGTCTGCGCCACCCATGGCGCCGAATTCCGCATCGCCGACGGGGAGTGCCTCCGGGGCCCATGCTTCGGTGAGCGTCTGGAACCCGTCGTGATCCAGATCGAGGATGGCACTATATTCGTGCCTGAGGATGCCGGCCTGTAGAGAGGCGGCCAGAAGAACGGAAGGAAACACGTTCATGCCAGATGCCCATCCCGCCGACGGACAGGTCTTTCCGGTCAGGCCCGAGATTGCCGCCAAGGCGCATGTCACCGCCGCGCGCTATCGCGACATGTTCGAGCGGGCCGCACGCAACCCCGACGGGTTCTGGGCCGAGCAGTCCCGCCGCATCGCCTGGATGCAGCCGCCGACCAGGATCAAGAACACCAGCTTCTCCGGCAATGTATCGATCAAGTGGTTCGAGGACGGCACGCTGAACGCCTCGGTATCCTGCCTGGACCGGCATCTGGCGACGCGGGGCGACCAGACCGCGATCATCTGGGAAAGCGACGATCCCGCGGTCAGCAGGCACGTCACCTATCGCGAGCTGCACGAACAGGTCTGCCGACTGGCCAATGCGATGAAGGGGCTCGGCGCCCAAAAGGGCGACCGCGTCACGATCTATCTGCCGATGGTGCCCGAGGCGGCGGTGGCGATGCTGGCCTGCGCCCGCATCGGTGCGATCCATTCCGTGGTGTTCGGCGGGTTCTCGCCGGACAGCCTGGCCAACCGCATCCAGGATTGTTCGTCGGAGCTGCTGATCACCGCCGACGAAGGCCGCCGTGGCGGGCGCAAGGTGCCGCTGAAGGCGAATGCCGACGAGGCGTTGAAGTCCTGCCCGGGCGTGAAGAACGTCATCGTCGTGAAGGTCACCGGCGGCGACGTCAACATGCAGGCAGGCCGCGATCACGACTATGCGACGCTGTGCGCGAACGCCTCGCCCGACTGTCCGCCGCTGGCGATGAATGCCGAGGCTCCGCTGTTCATCCTCTACACCTCGGGCAGCACGGGACAGCCGAAGGGCGTGCTGCACACCACCGGCGGCTACATGGTGTGGGCCAGCTTCACCCATGAGATCGTGTTCGACTACCACCACGGCGAGGTCTTCTGGTGCACGGCGGATGTCGGCTGGGTGACCGGCCACACGTATATCGTCTACGGCCCGCTGGCGAACGGTGCGACCACGGTGATGTTCGAGGGCATCCCGAACCATCCGGACAGTAGCCGCTTCTGGCAGGTGGTGGACAAGCATCGGGTGAATATCTTCTACACCGCGCCGACCGCGATCCGCGCGCTGATGCGCGACGGCGAGGGCCCGGTGAACAAGACTTCCCGAAAATCGCTGCGCATCCTCGGCACCGTCGGCGAGCCGATCAATCCGGAGGCCTGGCTGTGGTACAACCGCGTGGTCGGCGAGCACCGTTGCCCGATCGTCGATACCTGGTGGCAGACCGAAACCGGCGGCATCCTGATCAGCCCGCTGCCGGGTGCGACGCCGACCAAGCCGGGTTCCGCGACGCGGCCGCTGCCCGGCGTGAGGCCGATCATCGTCGACGGCGACGGGCACGAGCTGCACGGCCCCTGCGAGGGCAATCTGTGCCTGGCTGATGCCTGGCCGGGCATGATGCGCACCGTGTTCGGCGACCACGACCGCTTCGTGCAGACGTATTTTTCGACCTTCAAGGGGCTGTACTTCACCGGCGACGGCGCGCGGCGCGATGCCGACGGCTATTACTGGATCACCGGCCGCGTCGACGACGTGATCAACGTCTCCGGCCACCGCATGGGCACCGCCGAAGTAGAGAGCGCACTGGTGGCGCATCCGAAGGTGGCGGAGGCCGCGGTGGTCGGCTTCCCGCACGAGCTGAAGGGCCAGGGCATCTACGCCTATGTCACGCTGAACCTTGGCGAGGAACCCACCGAGGCGCTGCGCAAGGAGCTGGTCGCCTGGGTGCGCAAGGAGATCGGCCCGATCGCCTCGCCGGACGCGATCCAGTGGGCGCCGGCGCTTCCGAAGACGCGCAGCGGCAAGATCATGCGGCGGATCCTGCGCAAGATCGCCGCCAATGAGACCGACAGCCTGGGCGATACTTCCACGTTGGCCGATCCGGCGGTGGTGACGGAGCTGGTGGAGAACCGGGTGCAGTGAGCGAAGGCAATGGGGCTGCCGCATAGCGGCGGCGGGCATCCGCGGCGCGATGCGATCGTTGCGCGACTGTTGGTGAAAAAGTTGGACCGCTTCCTCGACGGCCAACCGCTCAAGGAGGTGGTGGATTGGGTCGCGGGGTACTGAGGGCCGTTTGGTATGGGATTTAGGATCCACGGACCAAGACTAGAGCGCTGATAACAAAGGGCTTTTTATTGCAAGAATCTGGTGCACAATGGTGGCGCGCGCTACGCTGCGCCGTGGCCACGATCTTGTGGTATAAGGGAACCATGAACCGTCAGGATATCATCGCCAGGTTGCGGGAGAACGAGGCGGCCCTGCGCGCGCGGGGCGTGAGCCATGCCGCCCTGTTCGGCTCGCGCGCGCGGGGCGACAGCCGGCCTGACAGCGACACTGATATCATGATCGAGATCGATCCGGCGGCCAGGATTGGCGTCTATGAATATGTGGCGCTCAAAGACTACATCGCCGGCTTGTTCGACGGGCCCGTCGATGTCGTGAGCCGCGAGGGACTCAAGCCTTACGTGCGCCCTGCGGCCACGGCCGACGCGATTTATGCCTTCTGAAGCGTCTCCTACGCGCCGCTGGCTCAGCGACATCCGGTATCACATCGAGCTTGCCCAAAGCTTCGTCGCCGGCCTCGACTACGAGGTTTTCCAGGATGATCTGCTTCGCTTCCATGCCGTCACGCGCTGCCTGGAGATCATCTCCGAAGCGTCACGCCGCCTGCCGGACGAGCTGAAGGCGCGGCATCCGTCGATTGCCTGGAAGGAGATGGCCGGCGCGGGCAGCGTGTATCGCCACGACTATGAGGATGTCGCCGCGTCCTATGTGTGGGTCACGGTCCAGGATCACCTGCCACCCCTGCGCGACGTGATCGAACGCGAGTTGGCAGTTTCGGGCGACCCATGAAATACGGCTACGCTCGGGTATCGACGGACGGTCAGAGCGTTGAAGCGCAAGTGCGCGCGCTCCGGGCGGCAGGGTGTGGCCAGGTGTTCCGCGCCTTGAGCCATTCGACAATGCCGAGAAAGTCGGCGCTGGCTGGTTCCGTCCAGCGTATCACCGTCACGGCATCGGCGTGACAAGCCGTTCGAAGGCCGCAACGACGGTGGAATGATCAACCACCCGGCCATCGCGCAGCGCCTGCTTGCCTTCCTCCACGGCGGCGAGAAACTGCCGTTCGTTCGCCACGAAGGAGCGCAGGGCTTCGTTGATGAGCCAGGATTTCGAGCGGCCGGTTGCCGTGGCAATGCGGCCCAGTTCGGCATCCAGCTCGGCGTCAACGCGGGCTGCGAGGGTGATGGATTTCGGCATCTCGCCCTCCATGCTGTCTGACCATGTTTACATTGTACAACCGACAGAACTCAGAGGGAAGCGTCCGGAAACCGCCAGGGTTCGCGGCACCGGCCAGGACCAGCCGCCTCAGCTTGTTCCTCGTCCCGCCCGCGGCAACTCGGCATTCAACCCGGTCACCAGTAGGAACCACCCACCCCTCTCTCACGCCGCGGGAGAGGGGTGATGACAGCCGTCCCGCCTACAGCGAACCCATGTAGTCCCGCTTGCCGAGCTCCACGCCGTTGTGGCGCAGAATGTTGTAAGCGGTGGTGCAGTGGAAGAAGAAGTGCGGCAGGCAGAAATGCAGCAGATACGCCTGCCCCTTGAATGACATCTGTCGCTGGCCCGCCGCCCAACTGATGTCCTTGTCTTCCGTGCCGTCGATCTGCGCCGGCGTGAATCCCTTGACGAAATCGAGCGACTTGGCGATCCGCGCCTTCGCCTCGGCGAACGACGCGTCGCCGTCCGGGAATGTCGGCAGTTCCACGCCGGCCAGGCGCCCCGGCGCGTTGCGGCCGAAATCGGTGGCCTGACGGATCTGACGGCCGAGCGTGAACATGTCCGGGAACAGCCGGGCCTGCAGGAAGGCCGACTCCTCGAGTTTCTTCTCCGCGATATGCGCGGCGGACTTGTCGACCACACCCGACAAGCCGTTCAGCAACTGCGTGATGACTGGCACGCAGGCCTGGAACATCGAAAGCGCCATGAAGCGATCCTCCTAATTGGTTGCAACGTCAGTGTCGGGCCAGCAGTGGTCCCAGCACGTCCTCCACGCCGGTGATCAGGATCTGCACGCCGATGCAAAGCAGCAAGAAGGCGGACAGCCGGGTGACGGCGCGGCTGCCCGTCGGCCCCATCAGACGCGAGATGCGATCGGTGGAACGGTAGGTGATCCAGATCACCAGCGCCAGTGCGACGGCGGCGGCGGTCATGCCGAGGAAGAATCCGGCAGACCCTTCAAGCGTCCGCGGACGACTGGCGCTCAGCGCCACCGCGACCGAGATGGTGCCTGGGCCAGTGGTGAAGGGGATGGTCAATGGGAACAGCGCCGGAAAACCCAGAAGGAAGACGCTGGTCGCTTGTTGCTTGCCGTCGGCGTTCAGCCGAGTTTCGGGCGCTTGTCCGCCCAGGGTTGCACCTGCTCGAACGCGGCCGCCGCCTGCAGCACACCGAGATCGTCGAAGCGTCGGCCGACGATCTGCAGCCCGACGGGCAGGCCTTCGGCGGTGAACCCGCATGGCACGCTGGCCGCCGGGTTCCAGGACATGTTGAACGGATAGGAGAACTCCGCCCAGGACAGCCAGTCCCAGTCGTGCTGCGGCCAATGCTTCGGCATCAGCAGTTCGGCCGGGAACGCGGCAACGGAAACCGATGGGGTGACCAGGAAGTCCCAGTCCCCGAACCAGCGATGGATCGCGGCGATATACGCCATCTTGCGATCGCGCATCGCCTGGTACTCCGAGACCGAGTACTCGCGCCCCGCCTTGATGCAAGCGACGAGACCCTGATCCATCTTCGCTTCCCACTTCGCGAGATGCGGCTGCAGCCGCGTCATGTGCGCGGCCCAGAAGAAGCGGATCATCTCCGGACCCTGAGCGGCCCACGGCGTCTTCACTTCCTCGACCGTCGCGCCCAGCTCGCTGAAGCGCGCGACCGCGGCCTTCACCAGCGCGGCCACGTCCGGATCGACACGCGCAACACCCAGGTCCGGGCTGTAGGCAACGCGCTTGCCGCGAATGCCTTCGTGCAGCCGGCCGAGATAATCCGCCGGCCCCGCCTCGCATGTTGTGTGATCGAGCGGGTGCGGCCCGGCCATCACCTGCAGCATCAGCGCGCTGTCGGCCACCGTGCGGGTCATCGGGCCCATGTGCGACGTGTAGTCGCCGCTGCCGACCGGATAGTACGGCACGCGGCCGAACGTCGGCTTCAGCCCGAACACGCCGCAGAAATGCGACGGCATACGGATCGATCCGGCTCCGTCACTGCCCTGATGCAGCGGACCGAAGCCAGCGGCAGCGGCAGCACCGGCACCGGCTGACGAGGCGCCGGCGTTGTAGCCGTGCTTCCACGGATTGTGGGTAATGCCGGTCAGCGGGCTGTGGCTGACGCCGGTCCAGCCGAATTCCGGCGTCGTGGTCTTGCCGAGGATGATGGCACCTTCCGCCTTCAGCCGCGGCACCACCGGCGTGTCCTCGGTGGGTTGATTGCCGGCGAAGATCTGGCTGCCCATCTGCGTGGGCATATCCTTGGTGATCGCAAGGTCCTTGATCGTGGCGGGAATGCCGTGCAGACGGCCGATCCGCTCATCGCGCATCAGCGCCGTTTCCGCGCGCCTCGCGGCCTCCATCGCGGCGTCCGCGGCGAGATGGGCGAATGCATTGACCCGCGGGTTCAGCGCCTCGATCCGCTGCAGCAGGGCGCTCATCAGTTCGACCGGCGAGAGCTTCTTCTGCCGGATCAGACCGGCGAGTTCGACGGCTGGCGTGAAGGCGATTGTTTCGTTGTCCATGGCGGTTTTCCTTAGTATGTCGCGCGGCCGCCGGAGACATCGAACACCGCTCCGGTCGAAAAGCTGCATTCCTCGCTCGCCAGCCAGCACACCAGCGACGTGACCTCGTCGATGCCGCCGAACCGGCCGATCGGGATCTTCGACAGCATCCAGTCGATCTGTTCCTGCGTCATCTGGTCGAAGATCGGCGTGCGCACCGCGGCGGGGGTGACGCAATTCACCCGGATTTCCGAGGTCGCCAGCTCCTTGCCGAGCGATTTCGTCAGCCCGATCACGCCGGCCTTGGAGGCGGAATAGGCGGCGGCGTTGGGATTGCCTTCCTTGCCGGCGATCGAGGCGATGTTGACGATGCGGCCGTAGCCGTTGTGAAGCATGTGCGGCACGACGGCGCGATTGCAGTAGAACACGCCGTTCAGGTTGACGTCGATCACCCGGTCCCATTCCGCGACCGGATAGTCCCACACCGAGGCATTGGGTCCGGTGATGCCGGCGCAGGCAATCAGGATGTCGATCCTGCCGAGCGCGCGGGCGGTTTCGTCGGCGGCGCGCTGCACGGCGGCGGCGTCGGTGACGTCGAGCGTGACCTTGTGTGGCGCCTCCGCCTTGGCGAGCGCGGCAGCGTCGTGATCCCACAAGCTGACATGGGCACCCTCTTCGCGGAGCCGCGCGGCGATGCCGGCGCCGATCCCCGACACGCCACCTGTGACGATCGCGCTGCGCCCGGCGAAACGTTCCGCCATGAGTGCCTCCCCATCCATGGAGTGCCTATCAAGGCCCCAGTGGGCCGATCCCGCAAGCCGGGTCTACTCTACGGTCGAACGGGGAGGCAGGATGACCAGATACATCGGCGCGATCGATCAGGGCACGACAAGCAGCCGCTTCATCGTGTTCGACCGCACGGGGGAGACGATCGCCACGGCGCAGATGGAGCATCGGCAGATCTATCCTCAGCCTGGTTGGGTGGAACACGACCCGCTGGAGATCTGGCGCAACACGCAGATGATTGTTGCCGAGGCGCTGCGCGGGGCCGGCCTGACCCCACGCGACCTCGCCGCGGTGGGCATCACCAACCAGCGCGAGACGACGCTGCTGTGGGATCGCACCACCGGCCAGCCGGTGCACAATGCGCTGGTCTGGCAGGACACGCGCGTCGATCCGCTGGTGGCCGAGTACGCGCGCGATGGCGGCCAGGACCGGTTCCGCGCGCAGACCGGACTGCCGCTCGCCAGCTACTTCAGCGCGCTGAAGCTGCGCTGGCTGCTGGACAACGTGCCCGACGCACGCCTGCGTGCGGAAGCCGGCGAGCTGCTGTTCGGCACGATCGATACCTGGCTGCTCTGGCTACTCTGCGGGCTGCATCTGACCGACGTCACCAACGCCAGCCGCACGCAACTGATGAATCTCGCGACGCTGGATTGGGACGATACGTTGCTCTCGGCATTCGGCGTCCCGCGCGCCGTGCTGCCGCGTATCGTGCCCTCTTCCATGATCTATGGCACTGCGCGTGGTGCGCTCGACGGTGTGCCGATCGCCGGCATGCTCGGCGATCAGCACGCCGCACTGATGGGACAGGCCTGCTTCGCCCCAGGCGAGGCGAAGAACACCTACGGCACCGGCTGCTTCCTGCTGATGAACACCGGCGAGACGCCGGTTGCGTCGGCCAGCGGACTTGTCACCACCGTCGCCTACCAGATGGGCGGGCAAAAGCCCTGTTACGCACTGGAAGGTTCGATCGCGGTCACCGGCGCTCTGGTGCAGTGGCTGCGCGACAACCTCGGCCTCATCAAGACCAGCGCCGACATCGAGACTCTCGCCGCCTCGGTTGCCGACAATGGCGACGTGTACTTCGTCCCTGCCTTCTCCGGCCTCTACGCACCCTGGTGGCGCGCCGATGCCCGCGGCGTGATCGCCGGCCTGACGCGCTACGCCACCGCCGGCCACATCGCCCGCGCCGCACTGGAGGCAACCGCCTATCAGACACTTGACGTGATTGAGGCGATGCAGCGCGACTCAGGCATCCCCATCAGCACGCTACGCGTCGATGGCGGCATGGTGGTAAACGCGCTGCTGATGCAGTTCCAGGCCGACATCCTCAACGTGCCGGTGCTGTGCCCAAGAACGATCGAGACCACGGCGCTTGGTGCCGCCTACGCGGCGGGGCTCGCGGTCGGCTACTGGCAGGGTACGGACGATCTGGCGCGCAACTGGGGCGTGACGCACACGTGGCAACCGCAGATGACACAGGACCGCCGCGCATCGCTCACCGCCTCCTGGCACAAGGCGATGACGCGTTCATTCGATTGGGCCTGACGCCAGAGCCCACTGTCATTGCGAGCGCAGCGAAGCAATCTCGATGAGAGTGCGCAACTGGCTCGGGATTGCTTCGCTCTGCTCGCAATGACAGCCGCCCCTACATCCCGATCGAATACCCGCCGTCCACCGGGATCGCCGTGCCGGTGACGAAGTCCGATGCCGCGCTGGCGAGAAACGCCGCAATGCCCGACATGTCGGCCGGCACACCCCAGCGGCCCGCCGGCGTGCGCTTCTCGACACGCTCGTGCAGCCCCTCCACCTCCCGTCGCGCGCGCCGCGTCAGATCGGTGTCGATCCACCCAGGCAGCACCGCGTTCACCTGGATGTTGTCCTTCGCCCACGCCGTCGCCATGGCGCGCGTCATCTGCACGATGCCGCCCTTGCTCGACGCATACGGCGTGGCATAGGGCGCACCGAACAGCGACATCATCGAGCCGATATTGATCATCTTGCCACCGCCAGCTTCCTTCATCGGCGCATAGGCGGCCTGCGAGCATAGGAAGGCGCTGGTCAGGTTGGTGTCCAGCACGTGATGCCACTCTTCCTCGGTGTAGTCCTGCGGCATCTTGCGGATCGCCGTCCCGGCATTGTTCACCAGGATGTCGAGCCGACCGAACTCCGCCACAGTATCCGCCACCAGCTTCACGCATGCGGCCTTCTTCGTCACGTCCGCCGCGATGAACGCGCAGCGCGCCCCGAGCTCCCGCAGCGACGCCAGCGCGGACTTCGCTTTCTCCTCGTTGCGCCCCGCGATCACGATCGAAGCGCCGCAGGATGCCATCCCTTGCGCCATGCCAAGCCCGATGCCGCCATTGCCGCCGGTGACGATCGCCACCTTGCCGGTCAGATCGAACAGTTTCATCGCTACGCTGCTCCGCGCTTCATCTCGGCGCGCGATTCAGCGAGATGATCGAACCGCTTACGATACGTGCCCAGACCCAATGTCTGCGAGCGTAGCTCGATGATCAGGTCATGCAGCTCTGCCTCCGGCACCAACGCCTCCACGTCGTCCCAACCGGGCCAGCCTTCCTTCTCGGAGAAGCCGAGGATCTGCCCGCGCCTTCCGGTCAGCAGCCGCTGCGCCCGTGGCGTGAACTCGTTCGGCACGCTGATCGTCACGTGATTGACCGGCTCGAGCAGGATCGGCTCCGCCTTCGCCATTCCTTCCCTCATCGCCAGGCTGGTCGCGGTCTTGAACGCCATGTCGGAGCTGTCCACCGAGTGGAATCCGCCATCCACCAACGTCACCGAAATGTCGACCACCGGGAAGCCGAACGGCCCCTTCTTCGCCGACTCCTCGGCCGCCTCGGCAACCGCGGGAATGAAGTTGCGCGGCACGGCACCACCAACGATCTTGTCGATGAACTCGAACCCCGTGCCACGTTCGCGCGGCGCGATATCGAGCTTCACGTCGGCGAACTGGCCGTGCCCGCCACTCTGCTTCTTCAGCCTGCCATGCTCGTGCACCGCGCGCCGGATCGTTTCCTTGTAGGCGACCTGCGGCTTGTGCGTCGTCACCTTCAGTGCGTAGTTCTTCGCCAGCCGATCGACCGTGGCGATCAGGTGCATCTCGCCCTGGCCGTGCAGCACAGTCTCGCTCGTGTCCTGCTCGTGCTCCACCGAAAGCGTCGGGTCCTCTTCCCGCTGCTTCTGCAGTACGCCATTGAGCTTCACGTCGTCCTTGTGATCGGAGGTCACGATTGCCAGCGAGTAGACCGGCGGCGGCGGCGCGGGGAACGGCAGTTGCTCCGGCGTCGCACCCGGTGAAACCGCGGCACCCGTCGGCACGCCATCCAGGCGTCCCAACGCGACCACTTCGCCCTCGGCCGCCTCGCCGATCTTGGAAAGCTCACCGCCCGGCATGCGATAGATGCCGCCGAGCCGCGTTCCGCCAAGTGTGACGCCGTCCTTGATGGTGCCGCGCCAGATGCGCGCGTAGGACAGCTTGCCGGTGTGACCGGCATGCACGGTCTTGAACACCTGCGCCAGCGGCGGCCCATCTTCTGCCACGCCCTTGCGCGCAGCAGTCTCCCGCGGCATCGGCGTGTCGTGGCGCAGCGCCTTCCACAGCCGGCGCACACCGCCTGCATTCTCCGCCGAACCGAGCAACACCTCGATCACCGCACCGGCGGCGAGGTCCTTGCGCAGGTCGTTGTAGATCTCCGCGGTGGTCGGCTTGACGTCCTCCAGCACCTTCTCCAGCAGCCCGTCGTCGCGATCGGCCAGCACCTCGACCAGCTTGTTCAACGCATCCTGCTCATCATCCTGCATCTCCGACGGAACCTGCATGAGCTCCGACGCCTGGCCCTTGCGGTAGCGATAGGCGCGTTCGCTCACCACATCGACATAGCCGCTCACCGTCTCGCCATCCATGATCGGCACCTGGCGCAGCACGAGCGGTGAGCGGACGAAGCCTTGCAGCGCCGCCAGCGTATCGCTCACGCTGCCTTCCAGCGTGTCGATCTTGTTGATGAAAAGCATATGCGGCACGCCCTGGTCCGCCAGCAGCTTCAGCAGCGGCGCCACGGTCAGTGCGCGGGCGGGAGCGGGCTCGCACACCACCACCGCGAGATCGACCATGGCGAGCGCACAACTTGTTTCGTAGGCAAACTCGATCGAGCCGGGGCAGTCCAGCACCGACCAGGCATCGCCGAGATAGGAGCAATGCCCCATGCGAACCTCGGTGGTCGCCGGTCGGTTGCGCGGGTCGGCCGGCCGCTTCACTGATGCGCCGGCCGCCTCCATCAGCGCCTCGAACAGCACCGACTTGCCGCTGCTGTACGGCCCGACCAGAGCCACCGAGCGGGGACTTCTGCCGTTTTGTGATCCTGACATGCGGGCGCCTCCCTATTCTCCGACACGGTGCCTGCCGGGCTGCTGCCCGTGGCGCGCTGCGTCCTCCGATCCTAGCGAAGTTTTTGTGACAGGCGAGTCCAGTCGGCCGGTGCTGTTCTCAATCCATCGATGTGCCATGGTCGGTGCCTTCAAAGCCCTGGACATGCACGCTGAGCTTGTCGAGCGCCTTCAGCAGACTGCTCCATTCCGTGCGGCTCATTCCCTCTGCAAGCTGCTCCTCAAGCTCGCATGCAAGCGGGACCACGCCCTGGTGCACCGCAACGCCCTTGCGCGTGAGACGCAGCAGCCGGCCGCGTCCATCCCGCGGGTCCTGCGTCTGCTTCAGCAGGCCACGCGTCACCAGGCTGGCAGCGGCGCGACTCACCTTCACCTTGTCCATCGCGGTCCATTCGCCGACGGCGCTCGGCGACAGCGTACCGAACCGTCCGACCATCGCCAGCACACGCCATTCCGGGATGCTCAGGCCATAGGCCTCGGAATAGCGACGGGCAAACAGTCGCGATACCCGGTTGGCTGCCACCGATAGTCTGTAGGGCAGAAAATCCTCCAGCCTAAAAGCCTCCCCGTTCAGCTCCGGCATTGCCGTGCGTCTTCTTGATTCTGTTTTCATTGGAAACCATCCCCCAGTCGAGCCGCCCCTGGTATATCGCAGATGCTCGTGACAGGAAACCGGGGCAGCCATGGCGGCGCGGCGGAGATGACGCGCGCTGGAGGCCGTTCAGCGTGACTGGAAGCGCACCGGATGATGGGTTTCGCTTCGCTCAACCCATCCTACGCCGCTACACCGCCGCCGTAGCCGTAGGATGGGTTGAGCACAGCGAAACCCATCAGGTCTGGCGAAATCAATGCGCGTATCCAGTCACCCTGAATCTGCTCTACACTGATAGCAACGTGAAGGAAGGCAGCGATGACGGACCAGCCCGCCTATCTCTCCGGCTTCGGCAATGAATTTGCCACGGAGGCGATCGCCGGCGCCCTGCCGATCGGCCAGAATTCGCCGCAACGCCTGCCTCTCGGTCTTTATGCGGAACAGTTGTCCGGGACGCCGTTCACCGTGCCGCGGCGCGAGGCACGACGCACCTGGTTGTATCGCATCCGCCCCTCGGCGGATCATCCGCCGTATCGCCGCATCGACAACTTGCTGCTGTGCGGCGCACTCGCCGAACCGACGCCGAACCGGCTGCGTTGGGATCCCTTGCCGCTGCCTGACGATCCGACCGACTTTGTCGCGGGCCTCGTGACCCTCGTGGCGAACACCGATACGCTCGCCGGCACCGGCGTCACTGTGCACATCTACCGCGCGAACCGATCCATGCGCCGCGTGTTCTGGAATGCCGATGGCGAGTTGCTGATCGTGCCGCAGCAGGGGCGCATCGAACTCGCCACCGAGATGGGTCGGCTGGTGGCGTCACCGGGGGAGATCGCCGTGATTCCACGCGGCGCGCGCTTCCGTGTCACACTGCCAGATGACACAGCACGCGGCTATGTCTGCGAGAATCACGGCCCCGCTTTGCGTCTGCCCGATCTCGGCCCGATCGGCGCCAACGGCCTGGCCAATCCGCGTGACTTCCTGACGCCGACCGCATGGTTCGAGGATCGCGACGAACCGACCGAGGTGGTGCAGAAGTTCATGGGCGCGCTGTGGGCGACCGAGCTCGATCACTCGCCGCTCGACGTCGTCGCCTGGCACGGCAACCTCGCGCCGTACAAATATGATCTGGCGCGCTTCATGGCGATCGGCACAGTCAGCTTCGATCATCCCGATCCGTCGATCTTCACCGTGCTGACCTCGCCCACCGACACGCCAGGTACCGCGAACCTCGACTTCGTGATCTTCCCGCCGCGCTGGATGGTCGCCGAACACACGTTCCGGCCGCCCTGGTTCCACCGCAACATCATGAATGAGTTCATGGGCCTGGTTCATGGCGCCTACGACGCGAAGGCCGGTGGCTTCCTGCCGGGTGGTGCATCGTTGCATGGCTGCATGAGCGCCCACGGCCCGGATGCGGAGACAACCGAACGGGCGATGTCGGCCGAGTTGAAACCGCACAAGATCGACAACACGCTGGCCTTCATGTTCGAGACGCGCCAGGTGCTGCGCTCCACGCAGCACGCACTGGAAATCCCCCAGTTGCAGAGCGACTACGACGCCTGCTGGCGGGGCATCCGCAAGCAATTCAGCGGAGGACACGCATGACCGACGTCACCCACGATCCGGCACGCACGAGTTGGGTCGCATCTGCCAACGGCCATGCAG
>JBGPND010000010.1:0-56378 GCA_041487355.1 Acetobacteraceae bacterium
CTGCATGCAGCCGACATCGATCGACCGCACCCCGTGCGCCTGCAGCGCGCGCACTGCGTCGATTGCCTGTGCCTTGCTGGCAAAGAACTGGCCGCGTCCCTCGGCATTGATCGTCCAGGGCCACGGGCGGAGTGTGCCGGTATCGTCGTCGGGCCGGCCGCTTTCCACCTCCGCGATCGCCGCCAGCAGGCGGGGCGGCAGCCGGATGGCCCGTTCGGCGCTGACGATAGCAGTGTCGCACAGCACGCCGGGAGACGGCGGCGCCGGAGGGGTTCCGGCGACGGCGGTGGCAGGCGCGAGCAGGAGGAGAAGCTGGAGGAGGCGGCGCATCCGGTGGTCTTGTGCACGAATCCGCGAGCTTGACCAGAAAAATCCGGTGTCATGGCGCAGCGACCACCAGGAAACCGGCGGCCGCCGCTGGATGGGCGTACGCTGCTGCCGTCGGGAGTGTCAGTCAATGGAGCGGCGCGGCGCCTCGCCGGCACGACCCGCCAGCGGCCGCAGGGAGGCAGCGCGCTGAAACGACCCGGCGGCGTCCTGCCTTGCCCGCGATGCCCACGCCAGACGCAGCATAAGCGCCGAGAGCAGGGTGACCACGAGCCACCACACCAGCTCCCGCACCAGCCAGATGTTGAAGTGGGCCATCCCGTTGGGTCCCGCGGACACACCGAACCGCCGCACCGCACCGTTGATCAACGTGCGGGCCGTGTCGTCCCACATCAACACGATGACCAGCGCGGCCGTGCCGAGGAACAAGCCGTCAAGGCCCCGCCTGCCACCGGCCCGCGCCAGTGCGGTCAGGCCTGGAAGCACGAACAGGAAATGGATGGCGCGATACAGAACGTTCTGGGCGGCAAGGAAGCAGCTCACGACGAGAACGCAGCCGACCAGCAGGAATGTCGCCTCCGCCTCGGTCAGCGAACGAAGCCGCGAACCCAGGTCGTCCTGTCGGGCCAGCGCCACGGCGCCGGCGAGCATGGCAACCAACAGTGCAATCAGCAGAACCACGCCCGCCGGGTGCGACAGACCGAAAGCCTGTGCCAGGCCAAATGGCAGATCACGCGCTCCGAAGACGTTGTCGTCGAAGTAGTTCGTCGTCGGGATGTTCGCCATGCCACGGAGAATCTCGCCCGCGTCCAGCGCGAACCAGACCGCGATCACGCCAAGCGAAACGATACCGATCGCAACGAAGACCGGCAGGCGTTCGCGCACCGCCAGGATCAGCAGGGTGACGGGATAGAATTTCAGCATGCCGGCAAGCAGCGCGACGGCATAGCCAGGCACCCGCGACCGCCAGTCTCGCCGGGTCAGCGCCACCGCGACCATCGCCAGCACGAAGATCAGCAGATCGACGTTGGCCCTTTCCAGCGCGAACGCCACTACACTGGAAATGGTGCCGAGCGTGATCACGGCGGTCTGCCACCATCCCCGCCCCGGCGGCAGCAACGGCAACGCCACGAGGAACAGCAGTACCGTGGCAAGCCCGAGCGCGCTGTCCCACGCGGTGGTGATGGGAAGCACGGCAAGCCACAGCCAGAGCGGCGAATAGCCGTGCACGCGCTTGAACACGTCGCACGGATTCTGCACATAGACGTCGAACCCAAGCCGATGGCACTCCACCGCGGACGTCACCGCGTGCATGTCGAGAAAGGGAAACCGGAACGGAAAAGCGCCCCAGTACTCCAGCAGCGCGTAATACTGGTCGCGATAGCCCAAGGCATACAGCGACCCGGCCAGCAGAACGCCGATCGAGGCAACCGAAGCAGGGATCACCGCCCGCAACGGAAACATCAGGATGCTGCCGCGAACCGGTCCCGCCAGGACCGCTGCGCACCCGGCACGTCCAGGGCGGCCGCCTCATAGACGCCACGCGCGATCGCCCGTGCCATCACCAGCGTTGCGGCGTGGCCCAGTTCCGTCAGCTCCCGCATCGGGTCGGCGAGCGGGCGTACCCCGGTCGCGGCGGCGAAGATCGTATCGCCGTCCAGCGGCGCATGCGCGGGCAGCACCGCGCGGGCCAGCCCGTCATGCGCCATGATCGCCAGCCGGAACGCCTGCGGCTTGGTCAGCGCCGCATCGGTGGCGACCAGGCCTATCGTCGTGCCGGTGCCCGGGCTGCCCTTCAACCGCGGCGTGACATCGAATGCCGCCGGCCAGCCACGGCCGCCAAACTCGCCATCCTGTTCATAGGGTGCAGCCCAGAACCAGGGCCCGTCGCCGATCGTGGCCGAACCCACCGCATTCACCACAGCGATCGCCGACACCGTGTGGCCGCTTCGCGTCATTGCGCTCGCCGATCCAAGCCCGCCCTTCACAGTTGCCGTCGTCGCCCCGGTGCCGGCGCCCGCACTGCCCAACGCGAATTCCCGTCCCACCGCGCAGGCCGCCGCATAGCCCAGGTCGCGATAGGGCGAGAATCGCCCCCAGTCCTTGTTGCCGCCATTGGCCAGGTCAAAGATGATCGCCTGCGACACGATCGGCACGCGCACGTCGCGAATGGCGATGCCCCTCCCCTGCTCGCGCAGCGCCGCCTGAACGCCGCCCGCGGCATCCAGTCCGAACGCCGAACCTCCGGACAGCACGATGGCATCGACCGCTTCGATGGTGTTCTGCGGCGCCAGCATGTCGGTATCGCGCCCGCCCGGGGCGCCACCCAGCACGCTCACCGCGGCGACCGCGGGCCGGTCGAACAGGATCGCCGTCACGCCGGAGCCGAGGCGCATATCCTCGGCATGCCCCACCGCAATGCCGGCGACATCGGTCAGGAGATTGCGCGGCATCCGCGCCTATTGGAACAGCACATGCAGGCCCACTGTGAGCAGCGCCACCACCACGATGGCAAGCAACACCGAGCCGAGGCGCGGCATCGTCCCGCCGGAGGAGGCGCGGGATGCCGAGACATCCCAGCGCGCGGCCGCATTCGTTCTGCCGATGGCGTGGCCGTTGGCATGCGCGAAGCCCGCACGCCTACCTCCTTTGCGGTTGCGTTTGCGTGAGCGGAAGCTCATGGCACCGCCTAGACCTGGGCGTCCCCGGTGATTACGGCCGCAAGCATGGCGCAGCTTGCCCGCCAGATGCAAACGCGCCACGTGACGGAAGGCGCGCAGCCACTCGGCTTCCACCGCACCCGGTGCGCAAGTCAGATCGAGCGATGCAACCAGGCTCGCTCACGGCGACTTGGGCGTTCGGCGAGTGTCATCAACCAGCGGCGACGATCCCCGGCAAACGCTGACACGCACTGGGCATTTCGCCGCAGCGACGCCGCGCGCGGCTCGGCTGACGCGACCTGTTCTGCTTCGCCGCGCGGTGGAGGCTGGCGCCGCAAGCGAGTCAGCACCGCCTCCCGAGCGTCGGGTTCAGCCTGTGCCGGCTTCACCGAGGCTGGGCAGGCCTGGGCGGCGAGGGCGCGGCAGCGGCCGGAACTGCCGGTGCCGGCGGCGCATGAGGATAGGACGGCTTTGCGGGAACTTGGGTGGGCACTCGATCGGCTGCCACCCGATCAGCGTGAGGTGCTGTTCATGATCGTGCTGCAGGAAAAATCCTACGAGGCGGCCGCCAAGGTCACCGGCTGCGCGATCGGCACGTTGAAGAGTAGGGTGCATCGCGCGCGCCTGCAGCTCCGGGCATTCCTCACCGGTGAGGAAACGCCCGACGTGGCCTGATCGCGCTTCAGGGGCCGCGCCACGGCTCCAGCAGGTGCAGCGAAAACAAGTGCTCCGGATCGGTCCACAGCTCTGCGCAGTGCCATCCGGACTCCTCGGCGAGTGCCGCGAAATGCTCCGGCGCATACTTGTAGCTGTTCTCGGTGTGGATCGTCTCACTGCGCGCGAAGCGGATCATCTGCCCGGCGACGCGCACCACCTGCTCGCGACGGCTGACCAGGTGCATCTCGATGCGGCTCTCGGCGTCGTTCCACACGGCACGATGAGCGAACGCATTGAGATCGAAATCGGCACCTGCCTCGCGATTCAGCCGGACCAGCAGGTTGCGGTTGAACGCCGCCGTGACGCCTGCCTTGTCGTCATAGGCAGGGAGCAGTACGGCCGGGTCCTTGCGCAGGTCGACACCCACCAGAAACAATGATCCTGGGCCGAGCGTCTCGCGCGCCTGTCGCAGAAAGCGACACGCCCCCGGCGGATCCAAATTGCCTATCGTCGAACCTGGGAAAAAACCAAGCCGCCGCAATGGAGGAATTTGCGCGGGCAGTACCACCGCATCCATGAAGTCGGCAGGCAGAGCGCACACCAGCAGGTCCGGCCGCTGCTGTTGCAGCCGCGCTCGCATCTGCTCCAGCGCAGGCACCGCCACGTCGATCGGCACATACGCCTGAAAGACAGGCGTACCAGTTCCATCGCGCTCGCGCAGCAGGAACTCGGCTTTCGCCTCGTCACTGGCGCCGTACTCGACCAGCACGGCCGGTCCGGACAACGCGGCTGTAACGCGTGGTGCAACGATCGCCAGCAATGCCCGCTCGGTGCGCGTCAGGTAGTACTCCGGCAGTTCGGTGATGCGTCCGAACAGACGGCAGCCTTCCTCGTCATAGAACAACTTCGCCGGCAGGGTCTTCGGCATCCGCAGCAGGCCGGAGACTGCGGCGGCCGCCACGCTGCGTCCCGCCGCCGGCATCAGGGCGGTGTAATCAGGCATGAATCGCTTCCCTTGTCAGACGTCGCGCGCCAGGCGCACGCCACTGAACTGCCAGCGCTTGTCTGGATGGAAGAAATTCCGGTAGCTGCGTCGCGTGTGGTTTGTCGGCGTGGCCAGCGACGCACCGCGCAGCACCATCTGATTGACCATGAACTTGCCGTTGTATTCGCCCACGGCACCCGCGGCGGGACGGTAGCCGGGGTAAGGACCATAGGCGCTGGCGGTCCATTGCCAGACATGTCCGGTCAATTCGTCGATGTCGGGACGCTCGCTTGCGGCTTCCCACTCTGCCTCGGTCGGCAGTCGTGCACCTGCCCAGCGCGCGTACGCGTCGGCCTCGTACCAGCTGATGTGGCGCACCGGCGCGCCAGGGTCAAGCGGCGCGAGGCCGCGCAATCCCATTTGCCACCACACCCCATCCATCTCTCGCCAGTACAGCGGGGCCGACCAGCCGGCACCCTGCAGGCTCGCCCAACCGTCCGACATCCACAGGGTCGCCATGCGGTAGCCGCCGTCGTCGATAAATGCCAGCCAGTCGCCGTTGCGCACCAGGCGCGACGCCATCTGATGAGGCTGCAGGTATACAAGATGCGCCGGCGTCTCGTTGTCGAAGCAGAAGCCTGCGCCGTCATGGCCGATCCGCACCAATCCCCCATCACAATCGACGAAGCGCGCGGGACCAGGCGCGCCTTCCGGCTCCTGCCACTCCGGCAGCACAGGCGGCGCGAGCGGATTCTGCGCGAAGGCGTGCAGCATGTCGGTAAGCAGAAGCTCCTGATGCTGCTGCTCGTGTTGCAGGCCAAGCTCGATCAGCCCGGCGGCTTCATTCGGCACGCGCTCGAACAGCCGCATCATCGCCGCATCGACATGCCTGCGGTAGGCACGGACGCGTTCGGCCGAGGGCCGTGTCAGCAGACCGCGGTTGGGGCGCGGATGTCGTGGGCCCACCGCTTCATAATAGGAATTGAACAGGTAGGAAAAGTCGCTGTCGAACACTTGATAGTCCGGCAGGAACCGGCACAGCACGAACTGCTCGAAGAACCACGTGGTGTGCGCCTGGTGCCATTTCGCCGGGCTGGCATCCGGCATCGATTGTACGCACTGGTCCTCATCGCTCAGAGCAGCAGCGAGATGCTCGGTACAGGCGCGTATGGCCGTATAGCGTTGCGGCATCGCCGAGTCGCCAACAACACGCGCTGCCGTAGCCAGATCGTTCATGGCATTCTCCCGCCGTTGAACGGCGACAGGCACAAGCCGTTCGGGCCGCCGCCCCTCATCGTTCCTTGTCGGCGTCGAAGCGCTCTCCCCGAGCGTGACAGTGCGGACCACCGCAGAGCGCGGAGCCCGCAAGGGATTATGGCAGCCTTCATGCGGTGCCGGAAGCCGTACCGGGCGAACCCCAACCGGAAGCCCGTGTTGATGCTGCAAGCCCACAACCAAGGAGGTCGATGCATGATGAAGCCCGCCACCGAGACGCTCGAGGAGAGCATTCGCAAGCGCACCTATCATCTCTGGGAAGCCAGCGGCCGGCCGGGGTGCCGGGGCCTGTCGTCACTTGTGCCAGGACTGGCCACGCAATCAGCGCTGTCGCGGCTATCATTGTTCCGATCGAAGCGTGTCTTGCCATGGTTGCCGATCTCCTTTCAGGACAGGCAATGAACGGTTCTGCCGGCCCGCGGCTCCGCTCGGTGGCGATCCTGCCGCTGGAAAAAGGCATGGTGCTGCACACGCTGCACGAGCCTCGCGATCTCTACGATTATCACAAGCTGTTCGATCGGGTGCCTGATGCGCGGCCGGATGCCGAGATGGTGAAGCTCGCCACCCAGCTGATCGAGCGACAGGAGGGGAAGTTCGAGCCGGCCGATCTGGAGGATCGCTATGAAGCGCGCCTGCGTCAGGTGATCGATGCCAAGCTGAAGGGCGAGGGGATCACGCCGGAGCAGCCTACAACTCCACGGACTGACAATGTGATCGACCTGATGGCGGCGTTGAAGCGAAGCCTTGGTCAGGATGGAAGAGGACGCGCGGAAGCGGCGCCGCAGCGGCGCAAGTCAGCCCGATCGTCCAAGGCCAAGCCTGCGGCGAAGCGCGCGGCGGGACGCAAGCGCGCTTAGGTTCGCCCCCCGCGCAGAGGTGTGGGGAAGGCGGCAGGTGCTGGGCCGCATTGGCGGACCCCGGTGTCATTGCGAGCGGAGCGAAGCAATCTCGTGGGGCGCCGTTCACCAGGAGATTGCTTCGCCTTCGGCTCGCAATGACACTGAAGGTCAGGTGTGACAGCAACGGTGACGGCGGGACTACCGCCGGCGCGGATGCTCCACGTGTTCCCACTGATAGGTCGTCTCGGTCGCATGCCGCTCGGGACAGCGATCAACGGTTGATCAACCCAGGGCATTCACCGGCAAGCGCCTGCCATGCTCGTCGCAGCGCGCGGCCAGCAGGCGCATGAAATCGCTCACCGCCTGGAAGATCAGCTCGGCTTCCTCTTCAGTGTATTTGTCGGCGGGCTGCAGCACCGGACTGCGCCAGCGCCTGCGCACGGCACCCAGCGCGTCACGCAATTCACCGGACCGCGCCTCGGCCGCACCGCGGAGCAGGCGCAGGATCTGCTGCCAGTCGCGCTCGCCGGCTGCCACGGGATCGGCGAGGTCGACGGAGCGCGCGAAGGCACGAATGCCCCGCTCCATAATTTTCATGCAATGAAACACCGACGCTGTCGGACGACGGAATGCCAGGCACACCGCGGCTTCCTCGATGTCATAGCTCGCCGACGGGAAGCACTCCGCGACTTCCGCCCCGAGTGCTGGCTGGTCCCGCTGCAGAAACTTCGCTCGGGGCGGAGCGACCGCGACGAGCCGGACCAGTGCCAGCTCGTGGCGCAGCATGGCCTCGATCTGAACCAGCTCATGGGCGAACGCGTCGGGCTGCAGCGCGCCCTCGCCGAGGCGCTCCAGCATGTCCTGTGCCGCCACCGCGGCAACATGCGCTTCAAGCGTCAACAACGCGGCCTGCAGTTCACGGATATGCGCAATAGGCGCGTCCGGCACCCCATCGGCAGCCTCGCGCGCCTCACGCAATGCCGCCATCGCACGGACATACCCTTCTGCCCGGGCAAGCAACGAATCATCGGCGGTCGCACGCGCCGAGCGAGGCTGCGGAAGCGGGCCCGGGCTGCCTTCCGCGCCGTCGGGCTGGCCCGCGTCCGCGGCGGCCAATGATCCCGGAAACAGGTGTTCGCGGTGCAAGGCGCCGACCGCAGCCTCTTCGTCGGCCTTGCGCCACGTTTCCACGCCATCGACATCGATATGGTGGCGCCATACCTGGCCGCTGAGGTCGCCGGTCAACACGATCACATCGTCCGACTCGCCGTCGCGATAGGCATCGAGAACCGCCAGCCCTTCGTAGGTCTCGGCGTAGCGCATCCAACGCTGTTGATCGGGACCAGCGGCCCCGCGCCCAGGCGTGTAGGGTCCCAGCCGCACCTGGCCGGAACGGGGGCGCAACCGGAACAGCTCCTCGCCGCCTCGCCGCCGCGCAAGGACCGCGACACCCTGCTCGTCCAACCGTGTTTCGCCACGCACCAGACCATTGGCACGCAACGCCGCATCGACCGCTGCCGCGTCCTCCGGCAGCAGCGCGAGCTGGGTACCGAAGCGCGGAAAATCCGCCTCCAGAATGAACACCGCGCTGCCGTGCCAGCCGATACCGCAGTCGACCTCACGCCCGTTCTCGGCGCGGACATGGACGATATTCGACAGCCCTATCATGTCCTCGAACAGGGTCGGCTCGCGCGCGTCGAGGATGCGCACCTCTTCGCCAAACCTTGCCTGGAGCGCCTTGTGCTCACCGGCGAACTGTTCAGGCAAGCGTACACGCGGCGGCGCGGTTTCGGCGGATGGCGCGATCTCCACCAGCCTGCCATCCAGGTGGCTGCGGTATAGCCGTACCGCTCCGGCGGGCCCGGCAAAGTCCACCCGCGCCGGATCGCCACAATAGGGGCCGTCGGCTAGGCCCCGCCGGCGCTCAAGTGTGCACTGGCGTATCAGCCCCCGCTCGTCGAGCGTCTCGCGGATCACCAGGATGGCAACCGCCAGCCGATCCGAACCTGCCAGCCCGTGGCGCGCCAGCCAGAAATCCAGCGCCGCGTTGTTCAGCCGGCGCTTCTCGCCGGGAACCTCATAGCCTTCCAGCTGCTTGCCGTCGGGTTGACGCGTCGAACGGAAGATCACGTGCTGCACCGGCTCGGGCGCGACGCCGTTCGAGGCGACCAGCCGCGCCGCCAGTTGAGGGCCGGTCCAGACTTCTCCGCGTCCGGCAGTCTTCATCGACCCTTCCCTGGCCCCCCGGAAGCCCATGCCGCCCCATGCAGGGGCATGCCTGTAACCGCCTCGCTTAGCACGATGTGGTTTCGGCATTCTTTTCATCGCAGCCAGGCTCGGAAAAAGAGACGCTCCCGACCCCGATTCCTGGCCTGTTCGTCCGGAATGATAGCGAAGCAACAATGGCACGTTAATACCCCATGAACACCGCCCGCCAATTTGCCAAATCCGCGGAAAGGCCCCCAGTTGACTGGTTCGGCGGCCAGTCATTGCTTGTCTCGCATCGATTGGCCGCGGCCGCCTTTGATCCGCGGTTGGCCCTTGATCGGTCAGTCTTCCGCAGGACCGGCAAGACCGGACAAGGCCGGGCGCAGCGCCTGAGGCAGGCGGAGCACCAGCGAACCGACGATGACGAGATTGACCAGGTTGAATACGAGACCGGTGGCGAAGGCGGCGCCGTAGAAACCGAACCGGTCGTAAATGGCACCGGCCAGCCAGCCGCCGGCGGCCATCCCGGAGCCGCTGAACAGCAGCAGGGCCGGCACCCGCCAGGCCGCCTCGGCGGCGGGGAACAGCTCGCGGACTGCCAGCACGTAGGCCGGGATCATCCCGCTGAACCCCAACCCGAAGAAGGTCGCCACGGCGAACAGACCCGCCTCGCTTTGGGTCAGCAGGAACCCGACCATGGCGACGATCTGGCAGAGCGAGCCGGCCAGGACGGTCCGCAGACCGCCGATGCGATCCGAAACCCAGCCCCAGAACTGCCGGCTGACGAAGGCGCTCCCCAGCAGGACCGACAGCATGGCCGCGCCATGCGACGGAGCTATGCCGAGATCGGTGCAGAACGCGACGAGATGCCCCTGCGGCATCGCCATCGGCACGCAACAGGTGAACGCCGCCACGGCAATCGTCGCCAGGGCAAGGTTCGGCGGCAGTCCGAGCACACGGGCTGCCGCGCGCTCACCCGATGCCATAATCGCGTACTGCGGTGCCTCAGGCGGCACGCGCAGTACCAGGATGGCCATCGGCACCACCGCCAGTGCCTCCACGATGCCGAAGGATATCATCGTATGGCGCCAGCCGATCAGGGCGATGCCACGCTCGAACACCGGCGGCCAGATGGCGCCCGCGACGTACTGGCCGCTCGAGATCAGCGCCAGCGCCGTCCCCCGCCGATGGTCGAACCAGCGGCTGACATACACGTAGAGCGGGGCGTTGATGCCGGCATTGCCCAGCAGCCCGATGAACAGGCCGTGACCCACCCAGAGCCGCCACGTGCTGTCGCCGGTGGAGACCGCGAGGCCAATGCCGATCATCACCGCGCCGAACGCCACGGTCCACCGTACGCCGATGCGGTCTGCGACCCGCCCCATGGCGATGCCGCCGACCGCGGCGCCGAACCATGCCAGCGAGTAGGCCAGTGCGGGAACCGAGCGCGCGCTGCCCAGTTCGCCAGCGATCTGCTTCAGGGCAACCACCGCAACAAACGGCGCGCCGTAGGCGATCGACATCACGCCGAGCGCCGTAAAGGCAACCACCCAGGATGCGCGCGTTTCGATGCTGGTCATGGCGGTTGATGCCTCGTCTGCGTCGGAGCCCGGTTGGTACTCCCCAGCATGGCCGTGCTAGCATCCGAACGGATCATCGGAAAGGCATCCCGAACCATGCTCGATCGCCCCGACGAGGCCAGCAATGCGAGCCTGTCCGCCCGCGATATCGCCTACCACATGCATCCGTTCACCAACATGCGGCGGCTGGAAAGCGAGGGCCCGTTCGTCATCACGCGCGGCCAGGGCATTCATGTGTACGACGAAGCCGGGCGCGACTACATCGATGCGATGGCGGGACTGTGGTGCGCCAGCCTCGGCTTCAGCGAAAAGCGGCTGGCGGAGGCGGCTTACCGGCAGATGCTGGAACTCCCCTACGCCTCCACCTTCGGCCAGCGCTCGCATCCCACGGTGATCGCGTTGGCGGAGAAGCTGATCTCGCTGATGCCCGTGCCGATGTCGAAGGTGTTCTTCAACAACTCGGGATCGGAGGCCAACGATACGGCGGCCAAGCTGGTCTGGTACTATAACAACGCGCTGGGCCGGCCGCGCAAGAAGAAGATCATCGGGCGGATGAAGGGCTATCACGGCGTCACCATCGGCGCCGCCAGCCTGTGCGGCCTGCCCTATGTGCACCAGGACTTCGACCTGCCGATCGCCAACATCCGCCATGCCGACTGCCCGCACTACTGGCGCATGGGTAAGCCGGGCGAGAGCGAGGAGGACTTCGCCACGCGCATGGCGGAGAGCCTGGAAGCGTTGATCCAGCGGGAGGGTCCCGACACCGTTGCCGCGTTCATCGCCGAACCGGTGCAGGGTGCCGGCGGTGTGGTGATACCGCCGCGGACCTACTTCCAGAAGGTGCAGGAGGTGCTGCGCCGCTACGACGTGCTGTTCATCGCCGACGAGGTGATCTGCGGTTTCGGCCGCACCGGCAACATGTTCGGCTGCGAGACCTTCGGCATCGAACCCGACATCCTGACCTGCGCCAAGGCACTGTCATCGGCCTATCTGCCGATCTCCGCCACGGTGATCAACGACAAGCTGTACCAGGGCCTGGCGACGCAGAGCGACAAGAACGGCAGCTTCATCCACGGCTTCACCTATTCCGGCCATCCGGTCTGCTCCGCGGTCGCGCTGGAGACGCTGAAGATTTACGAGGAGCGCGATATCATCGGCCATGTGCGTGCGATCTCGCCGCAGTTCCTCGCGGGCGTGCGCCGCTTCGCCGATCATCCGCTGGTGGGCGAGGTGCGCGCGATCGGCCTGATGGCCGGCATCGAGCTGGTGCGCGACAAGGCAACCAAGCAGTCCTTCGATCCGAAGGCCGGCGTCGGCACCTTCTTCGAGCAGCGGGCGCGCGAGGCGGGGCTGATCATGCGCGGCCGCGGCGAGCAGCTGGTGCTGAGCCCGCCGCTCATCATCACGCCGGCGGAGATCGACGACATGCTCGGGCGGCTGGCGCAGGCGCTCGATGAGACGGCGAAGATGGTCGCCGCGCTGCCGTGACGCGTCTGCCGCTGCCGCCCAGCCTCTACGCCGAGACGGCACGGCCGCCGATCGACACGCCGCCGCTGGATGGCGACCGGCGCGTGTCGGTGGCGGTGATCGGTGGCGGCTTCACCGGGCTGTCGGCCGCATTGCACCTGGCCGAGCAGGGCGTGGATGTCGCGGTGCTGGAGGCGCATGAGCCGGGCTGGGGCGCGTCGGGACGCAACGGCGGACAGGTCAATCCCGGACTGAAGCACGATCCCGATCAGGTGGTGGCGGATTTCGGCGCGGATCTGGGCGGGCGTATGGTGGCGCTGTCGGGCGATGCACCGAATGTGGTGTTCCGGCTGATCGAGCGCCATCAGATCGAATGCGACGCGCTGCAATCAGGCACGCTGCGCGCGGCGTTCCATGCACGCGACGCCGCGGGGATTCGCACCACGGCGGAGCAGTGCATCCGCTGCGACATGCCGGTTGACCTGCTGGAGAGCGAGCCTGCGCGGCAGGTCACCGGCACCGGTCGCTATGTCTGTGCCATGCTGGACCGGCGTGGCGGGCAGGTGAATCCGCTCGGCTATGCGCGCGGCCTGGCGCAGGCGGCGATACAGGCGGGCGCTGCCGTGCATGGCGCCACGCCGGCGTTGGCGGTGAACCGCAATGGCGGTGCATGGCATGTGCGGACACCGACCGGCACCGTGCACGCCGACAAGCTGATCGTGGCAACCAACGGCTATACCGATGATCTGTGGCCCGGGCTGCGCCGCAGCATTGTGCCGATGTTCAGCGCCATCGTGGCCAGCGAGACGCTGTCGGACGCGCTGGCGCAGGCGATCATGCCGACGCGATCCGTGTTGTACGAGATGGGCCAGGTCACCGTGTATTACCGGCTGGACCGCGGCAACCGCCTGCTGATGGGCGGCCGCAGCCACCAGCGCGAAATCAGCGAGCCGCGCGAGCTGCAATACCTGATCGACTATGCTGGGCGGCTCTGGCCGGCGCTGCGCGGCGTGCGCTGGACTCATGCGTGGAGTGGCCAGTTGGCGGTCACCCAGGACCACTATCCGCACGTGCACGAGCCCGACGAATCGGTGCTGGTGTGTCTCGGCTACAATGGCCGCGGCGTGGCGATGAGCACCGCGATGGGCCCCCAGCTTGCGCGCCGCGCGATCGGCGGCGTTACGGCAGAGATCGACATGCCGATTACCACGCTGAAGGAAATCCCGTTCCACTCACTGTGGCGTTCCGCAGTGACGGCAAGGATAGTCTACGGCCGCATCCGCGATTATCTGGGGCTGTAGAGCGCCACCTACTCTCATCGTCATGCCCGGGCTTGACCCGGGCATGAAGAAAAAGGCGTGGCTTCCACCCGGAGGGCCTCAGAACAGCGAATAGCCGCCGTCGATCACGAACGTATCGCCGGTATGATACCGTGCTGCCGAACTCATCAGATACACCGCGATGCCGCCGAAATCATCGCCCCGCCCCCAGCGACGCATCGGGATGCGCGGCATGACACGCTCGCGGAACCTGTCGTTCGTGGTGAGCCGCTGCGTCATGTCGGTCTCGATCCATCCCGGCAGGATCGCATGCGCGCGCACGTTGTGGCGCGCGAATTCCACCGCCAGTGAGCGCACCATCGAAATCATGCCGCCCTTGGTCGCCGCGTAGTGCTCACTCCGCGGCGAGCCCTCGATCGCCGCAAGCGACGCCGTACCGACCAGCACGCCATCGCCGCCGCGCTCCACCATGTGCCGCGCCGCCGCACGAAAAGTATAGAACGCACCATCAAGATTCACCCGCAGCACGCGATGCCACTGCTCCGTGGTCATCTCCAGAAACGACGCCGCACCGCCGCCGCCGATCCCGGCATTGGCAAAGCAGCCATCGACCCGCCCCAGCGTCTCCAGCGTCCTGGCGAACGCCGCATCCACCGCCGCCTCGTCGCCCACGTCGCATTGCAGTGCGACAACCTTGCGGCCGGTCTTCGCCAGTTCGGCCTGCGCGGCGGCGTTCTTCGCCGCATTGGTGCCCCAGATCGCGACATCGGCGCCGGCCTCGGCCACCGCCTTCGCCATGCCGAGCCCGATGCCGCCATTGCCGCCGGTCACCAATGCGACCTTGCCGGTCAGATCGAACGGTTGATACGCCATATGCCTCACCGCGGCAGCGTGCTGCTGCCCATCAGGTATTCATCGACAGCGCGCGCACACTGGCGGCCTTCGCGGATCGCCCAGACCACCAGCGATTGGCCCCGCCGCATGTCGCCGGCAGCGAACACCTTGTCCACCGAGGTTCGGTAGTCCGTCGTGTTCGCCAATACATTGCCACGCGGATCGAGCGCGACACGCGCCTGCTCGACCATGCCCGGCTTGCGCGGACTGAGGAAGCCCATGGCGAGCAGTACGAGGTCCGCCTTAAGCTGGAACTGGCTGCCCGGCAGCTCGTGCATCGCCATGCGGCCGTCCGGGCCCTTCGCCCATTCGACACGCACGCACTCCAACGCCTCGACCTTCCCGGTCAGGCCGATCGCGTGCTTGGTCAGCACGGCCCAATCGCGCTCGCAGCCTTCTTCGTGTGCATGCGAGGAACGCAGCTTCAGCGGCCAATCCGGCCAGGTCAGCGCCTTGTTCTCGTGCTCCGGCGGCTTCGGCAGAATCTCGAGCTGCGTGATGGAAGCCGCACCCTGCCGTGCCGATGTTCCGATGCAGTCGGAGCCGGTGTCGCCGCCGCCGATCACCACGACGTGCTTGCCCTTTGCGGTGATCGTGCCACGCCCCGTCGTGGCGCGCGCCTCGTCATCGCCGGCGATGCGCTTGTTCTGCTGCGTGAGGAAATCCATTGCGAAATGGATGCCGTCCAGCCCGCGCCCTGGCACATCCAGGTCGCGCGGCCACTCGGCACCACCGGACAGCACCACGGCATCGAAGTCGCGCAGCAACGACGGCATCGGCAGTGTCACGCCGATTTCGATCCCTGTGCGGAACGCCACGTCTTCGGCCGTCATCTGCTCGATGCGCCGATCGATCAGGTGCTTCTCCATCTTGAAGTCGGGAATGCCGTAGCGCAGCAGGCCGCCGATACGATCATTCTTCTCGAACAGCGTCACCGTATGCCCGACGCGCGCGAGCTGCTGCGAACAGGCAAGACCTGCCGGGCCGGAGCCCACCACCGCGACACGCTTTCCCGTGCGACGCGATGGCGGATGCGGCTTGATCCAGCCCTCCTGCCAGCCGCGATCGACAATGGCGCACTCGATCGTCTTGATGGTCACCGGGTTGTCGTCGATGTTCAACGTGCAGGAAGCCTCGCAGGGCGCGGGGCAGATGCGGCCGGTGAACTCCGGAAAGTTGTTGGTCGAGTGAAGCGTACGGAGCGCCGCCTCCCATTGGTGGCGATAGACCAGATTGTTCCAGTCGGGGATCAGATTGTTGACCGGACAACCGTTGTGACAGAACGGAATGCCGCAATCCATGCAGCGCGCCGCCTGCGCGGCAAGTTCCGGCTCCGGCAGCGGCTTGAGGAATTCCTTCCAGGACTTGCGGCGCACATCGGGCTTTTCATAGCCGCGGTCGTGCCGCTCGATCTCGAGAAATCCGGTCGGCTTGCCCATGGAGCGCTTCAGTCGGCAGCAGCGGCTTTCGCCGCCTGGCGTTCAGCGCGCAGCTCGAGCAGGGCACGTCGATAATCGAGCGGCATCACCTTCACGAAGCACGACAATGCATTGTCCCAGTCGTCCAGCAGCTCGCGTGCACGCGCGCTGCCGGTGAACAGCAGATGCTTCTCCACCAGCACACGCAGCCGTTCGGCGTCGAAGCGCAACAGATCGCCCATGCCACTGTCCTCGACCGACACGGCGCGCTGACGCGGACGCTCTGGATCGTCGGCGGTGGCGGGATCGGCCGGCGCGATCGGTTCCAGCTCGACGCCGGCGAAATTGCACAGGCTCTCGAAGCGGCGCTGCGGGTCGTAGACGTAGGCGATGCCGCCCGACATGCCGGCAGCGAAGTTGCGCCCGGTGTCGCCAAGCACCACAACGACGCCGCCGGTCATGTATTCGCAGCCATGATCGCCGCAGCCTTCCACCACCGCGAGCGCACCGGAATTGCGCACCGCGAAGCGTTCGCCCGCCACGCCCTGGAAATACGCTTCGCCGGCGATCGCCCCGTACAGCACGGTGTTGCCGATGATGATGTTCTCGGTCGGCTCGCGCTTCGCCTCGGCCGGCTGGCGCACGACCACCCGGCCGCCGGACAGACCCTTGCCGACATAGTCGTTGGCATCGCCGGTCAGCTCCAGCGTGACGCCACGCGCGAGAAATGCGCCGAAGCTGCCGCCGGCAGTGCCGCGCAGGCTGATCCAGATCGTGTCTTCCGGCAGACCGGTATGCCCGTAGCGGTTCGCCACCTCGCCCGACAGCATCGCGCCGACCGTGCGGTGCACGTTGCGGATGTCGCGGGAGATACGCACCGGCTCGCCCCGCCCGATCGCCGGCTGCGCCAGCACGATCAGCTCGTTGTCCATCGCCCGGTCGAGGTGATGGTTCTGCTTCTCGCAATTGTAAATCGCGATGCCGGGCCGCGTCGGTGCATGATAAAGGATGCGGCTGAGATCGACGCCCTTCGCCTTCCAGTGGTCGATGGCGCGGCGCATGTCGAGTTTTTCGACGTTGCCGACCATCTCGTTGAAGGTGCGGAAGCCGAGCTTCGCCATCAGCTCGCGCACTTCCTCGGCGACGAAGAAGAAGTAGTTGATCACATGTTCCGGCTGGCCGGTGAAGCGCTTGCGCAGCACGGGGTCCTGCGTGGCGATGCCGACCGGGCAGGTATTCAGATGGCATTTGCGCATCATGATGCAGCCGGCGGCGATCAGCGGTGCGGTGGAAAAGCCGAACTCGTCGGCGCCGAGCAAAGCGCCGATCACCACGTCGCGTCCGGTGCGCAGGCCGCCATCCACCTGCACCGCGATGCGGCCACGCAGCCCGTTCAGCACGAGAGTCTGCTGTGTCTCGGCCAGGCCGATCTCCCAGGGCGAACCGGCATGCGTCAGCGAGGTCAGCGGGCTCGCGCCGGTGCCGCCCTCGAAGCCCGAGATGGTGACGTGATCCGCGCGCGCCTTGGCGACCCCGGCCGCCACAGTACCGACGCCAACCTCGGACACCAGCTTCACCGAAATGCGCGCCCGCGGATTGGCGTTCTTCAGATCGGCGATGAGCTGTGCCAAGTCCTCGATCGAATAGATGTCGTGATGCGGCGGCGGCGAGATCAGCCCGACGCCTGGCGTCGAATACCGGACGCGGGCGATGTTCTTGTCGACCTTGCGGCCGGGCAACTGACCGCCCTCGCCCGGCTTGGCACCCTGCGCCATCTTGATCTGCAGGTCGTCGGCATTCACCAGATACTCGATGGTGACGCCGAACCGTCCCGATGCCACCTGCTTGATTGCCGACCGCATCGAATCGCCGTTGGGCAGCCGCTTGTAGCGGTCGGACTCCTCGCCACCCTCGCCGGTGTTCGACTTGCCGCCGATGCGGTTCATCGCGATCGCCAGCGTGGTGTGCGCCTCGCGCGAGATGGAGCCGAAGCTCATCGCGCCGGTGGCAAACCGCCGCACGATCGACGCGGCGGGCTCCACCTCGTCAAGCGGCACCGGCTGGTCAGCGAACTGCAGCTCCATCAGCCCGCGCAGCGTCAGGAACCGCGTGCTCTGGTCGTTGATCGTCTTGCTGAACGCCCGGAAGTCGTCGAGCGAATTGCCGCGTGCCGCGTGCTGCAGCTTCGCGACCGAGTCAGGCGTCCACGCATGATCCTCGCCGCGCAGGCGGAACGCGTAGTCGCCGCCGGCGTCCAGCATCCCGTCATACAGCGGATTGTCGCCATACGCGTTGTTGTGCCGTTGCACGGCCTCGCGGGCGATCTCCTCGAAGCCGGCACCTTCGATTGTACTCGCGGTGCCGGTGAAGCACTTCTCCACGAAGTCGCTGGACAGCCCCACCGCGTCGAAGATCTGTGCACCGCAATAGGACTGATAGGTCGAGATGCCCATCTTGGACATCACCTTCAGGATGCCCTTGCCGACCGCCTTCAGGTAGTTCTTCTGCACCTCGTAGGGCTTCAGCGTCAGCCCGTTCTGTACGCGGATCTGCTCCAGCGTCTCGAACGCGAGATACGGATTGATCGCCTCGGCGCCGTATCCGGCAAGCACGCAGAAATGGTGCACCTCGCGCGCCTCGCCGGTCTCCACGACCAGACCGGTGCTGGTGCGCAGACCGCGGCGGATCAGATGGTGGTGCACGGCGGCGGTCGCCAGCAGCGCCGGCATCGGGATGCGCGTCGGCGACACCGCACGATCGGACAGGATCAGGATGTTGTAGCCGTCCAGCACGGCATCGGTCGTCTCACGGCAGATACGGTCCACCGCCGGCGCCATGCCGGCAGCGCCCTCGCTCGCCGGCCAGGTCACGTCGATCGTCCTGGTGCGGAACGCATCGCCCACCAGCGAAGAGATTGCCCGAACTTTCTCCAGATCGGCATTGGTGAGGATCGGCTGCGCCACCTCCAGCCGATAGTGCGAGCCTGCGTGATGCCCCAGCAAATTCGGCCGCGGCCCGATCATGGAGACCAGCGACATCACCAGCGCCTCGCGAATCGAATCGATCGGCGGATTGGTGACCTGCGCGAAGTTCTGCTTGAAGTAGTTGTACAGCAGCTTGGGCTTGTTCGACAGCACCGCGATCGGCGTGTCGGTGCCCATTGAGCCGATTGGATCGTCGCCCTCCTGCGCCATCGGCTCGAGGAAGAACTGAACGTCCTCCTGCGTGTAGCCGAACGCCTGCTGCTGGTGCAGCAACGCGGTCATGTCATTCGGCCGCGCCGGCGGCATCTCCGGTGCCGGCCCCGGCGTCTCGGACGGCTCCGGCAACTCCTCCAGATGAACCTGCGTCGCCTTCAGCCACTCCGCGTAGGGATGCTCGCGCGCGAGGTTCTGCTTGATCTCGGCATCGTCGATGATGCGGCCCTGTTCAAGGTCGATCAGCAGCATCTTGCCGGGCTGCAGCCGCCACTTGCGAACGATGCGCTCTTCCGGAACGGGCAGCACGCCAGCCTCGGAGGCCATGATCACGTGGTCGTCGTCGGTGACGATGTAGCGCGCGGGGCGCAACCCGTTGCGATCCAGCGTGGCGCCGATCTGGCGCCCGTCGGTGAATGCGATCGCCGCGGGGCCGTCCCACGGCTCCATCAGCGCGGCGTAGTATTCGTAGAAGGCGCGCCGCTCCGGATCCATCAGGTGGTTTTCCGACCACGCCTCCGGGATCAGCATCATCATGGCATGGGCCAGCGAGTAGCCGCCGGCGACCAGCACTTCCAAAGCGTTGTCGATGCAAGCGGTATCCGATTGGCCGTGCGGGATCAGCGGCCACATCTTGTCGAGATCGGGCCCGATCAGCTCCGACGCCATCGAATGCCGCCGCGCATACATCCAGTTGACGTTGCCGCGGACGGTGTTGATCTCGCCATTATGCGCCAGGAACCGATAGGGATGCGCCAGCCGCCAGGACGGAAACGTGTTGGTGGAGAAACGCTGATGCACCAGTGCCAGTGCCGACTGCGTCAGCGGATTGCGCAGGTCCTGGTAGAAAGTCCCTACCTGCGGCGCCAGCAGCAGGCCCTTGTAGACCAGCGTGCGTGTGGAGAACGACGGCATGTAGAGGTCGCCCAGCCCCGGCAAATGCCGCTGATCGGCCAGGCCGCGCACGTTGTTCAGCGTCTGTTTGCGGATCGTCAGAATCTTCCGCTCGAACGCGTCCTGATCCTTCAGCTTCGGGTTGGCGACGATGATCGCCTGGCGGATCACCGGCATCGTCTCGATGACGCGCGCGCCGAGGCCGGTGGTGTCGGTGGGCACCTCGCGCCAGCCGAGCAGGGACTGCCCCTCGGCGACGATGTAGTGCTCGAGCAGGCGGATCGCGTAGTCGCGCGCGTTGGCGTCCTGCGGCAGGAAGCACATCGCGACCGCGTAGCGGCCCAGCGGCGGCAGCGTCAGATCATGCTCGTCGGCCCAGTGGCGCAGCAGCGCATCGGGCATCTGGATCAGGCAGCCGGCGCCGTCGCCCACCAGCGGATCGGCGCCGACCGCGCCCCGGTGGTCGAGGTTCACCAGGATCTGCAGCCCGCGTCGGATGATGTCGTGGGATTTCTGGCCCTTGATGTTGACGACGAACCCCACGCCGCACGAGTCATGCTCGTTGCGGGGGTCGTACAGCCCTGGTCCCGGTGGGGATCCCATCATCGTGCCTTCAATCGCCTCCGGTTTGCCGGTTTAACGGGCCAGTATTCACCATCCGCTCGGGCAAGCACAGATGCCGACCAGACAGGGTTGCTACCCTAAACTAGCCTCGGCTTTGCTGCGCTGCAACGACCAACATGTCGCCGCGGCCCGGCCTGCCAAACCGGCCGCTAGAAGCCCAGCCGGTCCACGCCATAGAAGGCCGCCACCTCGGCCACCCTCTCCCGATCCGGCGCCGCGTTGAACCATCCCTGGCGACTGTGGGCAATGCCAGTGGCCCGGCGCAGATCGACCATCAGCTCCGCCATCTTCATCGTGCAGGCCAGGCTGTCGATCAGCGGCACTTCGTCGACCCGGTTTACCCCGTTGATCGCCAGCAGCAGGTTCATCGGGACTTCGCCCGGAATGACCACGTCCGCTCCGGTCTCCCGCGCGATGCGCCGTGCCGCCTCCTGCAGCCGCGGCAGCACCGGCCGGGGATCGGCAAACCCGGCCAGCACGTCCTGGAACGTCAGCCCGGACGGGCGGATGCCGGCGCAGCGGTCGGCCAGCCCGTAGAGGCGCATCTGCTCGTGATACAGCGGCGCCATCCGGTCGATGAACAGCATGATGGCGAAACGCTGGCCGAACATCGTGGCGAGGTGGCAGCTCGTCTCGCCCAGCCCGATCACCGGAATGTCGAGCAGGGAGCGCAGTTCGCGCAGCATGGGGTTGGGCAGCGTGCACATCGCGTAGGCGTCGAAGCCGTCCCGCTGCGCGGCGCGCCCCGCAGCCACCCATTGATTGCCGTGCATCGCATAGAGCCAGGCATAGGAAATGTCGTCGCCGGGATAATTCCCGGGATACGTGCCGTCGAGCTGGCCGTGGAAGACGATCTCGGTGTCGCTGCGCAAGACCTTCGTCAAATGCCGCCGCATGGCATCTTCGTAGCCTGGCACATCACCAAGGACCGTGAAGCTCTGATGCCAGATCCGCATGCCCATCAGTCGTCCCCATACGGTCGAAATCGGTCACCAGTGGAGGTTTATCACCCACTCGTGAGTTTGCCGCGGAAATTCTTACGCAATTCTCGGCCCGCTTCCAACCGGAAGGATGCCCTTCTGGCGCCGGCGGGATAAGCGATGCCCACGATCCTGCTAATCGAGGACGATGCGGCGGTCAGCCATGTGATCGAGGAGCATCTCGTCGAAGCCGGCGGGCTGCCCACGACCGTGCTGTGACCGTGCTGTACAAGCCGATCGACCTGAATGTCCTGACGCAGGAGATCAACTTCCAGCTCGGCGCCTGAGGCGCGGACCGCTATCCGGCCCGTGTTCGCCGGCCTCGCCGGCCTGGCTTCTGAGCTCGTTTCTGGCCGGTGGGCCGCCCAGGCGCCTTCGCCCGCGCTGGCGTCTGCGCACGCTTTCGGCCGAGGCCGATCTTCTTGGCCAGAGACGAACGCAGCTTCGCATAATTGGGCGCCACCATGGGATAATCGGCTGGCAGACCCCAGCGAGCGCGGTACTGTGCCGGCGTCAGGTTGTATGACGTCATCAGGTGCCGCCTGAGCGTCTTGAGCTTCTTGCCGTCCTCAAGGCAGACGATGAAATCGGGCTTGACAGACTGGTTGACCGGCACTGCCGCCATCGGCTTTTCCGGTTCGGTCGGCGCCTGACCGGCCTCGCGCAGCGTCCGGTAGACCTTCTCGATCAGCCCGGGTAATGCGTCGGCCCCCACCGCGTTGTGCTCGACATGCGCGGCAACGATCTCGGCGGTCAGCCTCAGGACCATATCCGGCGAACTGGTCTCGACCATGAATCAATAGCCTCATATTGCCGACGTTGGACTTCACTACAGGAATGTTACGGCATTTGCGAGTCGTTCGTGCATCACCATGGCGTCCAGGATTGGCGCTGCATGCTTCCGCAGCCGTGAGTCACCTCCGCGCCAGCGTACGGAAAAATTTACCGGATGGGATAATAGCCCCCGACACGCGTCGTTGCCAAGTACGGAGAAATCCCTGCCACTACCCCTTCGAGGGACATGACGTGTGAGCAAGTATCGCCCGCTCTGCGACTATCTGCGGGGCCAGGATAGGCCGAGACTCGAACTGAGCTTCATGGAAATCGAGCAGATCATCGGCCACCAGCTGCCACCAAGCGCTTATGCCCCTCGCTGGTGGACCAATGGCCGGAATTCGCGCCGTGCTCCGCTGTGGCAGGAGGCGTGGCGAAACGCTGGATACGACGCCCTCCTGCTGCATGGGTCCGACAGGGTCGAGTTCCGCAGGCTGCCGTAGGTCGGCGCGTCAGCCAGCAAGGAAGAAAGTTTCCACACCGAGTTCACCGCTCGTGTTCTCACTCGTCACCCCCGCGAAGCTTGTTCCCGCGCAGGCGGGGACAAGCTTCGCGGGGGTGACGAGTGACTTTCAGGCGTTCACTCGATTGCCCTGGGCGCGTTCCGCCAGCGTATTGCCCATCGCCCGACAATCTGCCTGAATTGCCGGCGCCAATCCGCAAGCCAGGTGGGTCCCATGCGCCTTCTGCCGCTCCTCGTGAGCCTTGCCGCCCTGTCCGCGTACGCGCCGCACGCGCAAGCCCAGCAAGGCGAGACGCTGCGGATCGGCATCCGCGACGATCCCGACATCCTCGATCCGACGTTCTCACGCACCTATGTCGGCACTGTGGTGATGACGGCGCTGTGCGACAAGCTGTTCGACTTCGACGCCAAGCTGAACATCGTCCCGGTGCTGGCGAGCGGCTATGAATGGGCCGACAGCAGGACGCTGCTGATCAGGCTGCGGCCGAACGTGCAGTTCCAGAATGGCGAGAAATTCGATGCCGACGCGGTGAAATACACGCTGGAGCGCCACCTCACCACCAACGGCAGCTTCCGCCGCAGCGAGATCAGCGCGATGGACCATGTCGAGGTGGTCGATCCGCTGACCGTGCGGGTGGTGATGAAGCAGGCCTTCTCGCCGTTCATCGCCATCCTGACCGACCGGGCAGGCATGATGCTGCCGCCCAAGGCGGCCGAGGCCGGCGGCAAGGAATTCGGCCTGCATCCGGTGTGCGCCGGCCCGTTCCGGTTCGTCGAACGCGTGGCGCAGGACCACATCACGCTGGAACGCTTCCCCGGCTACTGGGACGCCGCGCGTATCCACTACGGCCGCGTCACCTACCGCATCATCCCGGACAGCAGCATCCGCCTGGCCAATCTGCAGGCCGGCACGCTCGACCTGACGGAGATTGCGCCGCTCGACGCCGACACGGTGAAACGCGATCCGAAACTGTCGCTGGTCTCCGTGCCCAGCCTTGGCTACGGCGCGCTGACCATCAACACCGGCCAATATCCCAAGGCCGACACGCCGCTCGGCCGCGATGCCCGCGTGCGCCATGCCTTCGAGCTCGCGCTGGATCGCGAGGCGCTGAGCCAGGTCGTCTATGCCGGCATGTATCAGCCGAACGCTCAGGCCACCTCGGCACTGAGTCCGCTCTATGTCGAGGAGGTCGCGCCGCCAAAGCGCGACGTGGCCAAGGCGCGCGCCCTGCTGAAGGAGGCCGGCGTGACCACGTCGCTGACGGTGCCGCTGATCGTCTACAACACGCCGCAGAACGTGCAGGCCGGTGAGGTCATCCAGTCGATGGCCGCGGAGGCAGGGTTCACCGTTCAGGTCAATGCGATGGAGTTCGGCACGGCGATCGCAGCGACCCAGCGCGGCGATTTCGCAATGGCACTCGGCGGCTGGTCCGGCCTGCTCGATACCGACAGCAACGCCTGGAGCTTCCTGCACACCGGCGGCGCGCTGAACAGGGCGATCTACTCCAATCCGACGGTGGACGAGTTGCTGGATCGCGCCCGCACGGTCAGCGATACCGCGCAACGCCGCGCGGCCTACGAAGGCGTCTGGCAACAGGTGAGCAAGGACCTGCCGATCATCTATCTCTGGACGCCACGCAACATCGTCGGCCTGTCCAACAAGGTCGCCGGCTTCACGTTCCTGGCAGACGGCCTGCTGCGGCTGCAGGACGTGCGCCCGAAGCAGTAGGCTCCGCCCCCGCAGACGAACCCTGGTTCAGACCGCGTGGGTGGTCGTGCGCCGCGTCGCGTCGGTCTCCTGCACCAGCCCAAGGGCGGCCCGCAATGTCTCGATCAGGGTACGCGTCAGGAACGGCTTCATCAGAACCCATCGCTCGCCGCTGACCCGTTCGCCATCGCCGCCGGTGAAGAACACCACCGGCAACGATGACCGCCGCGCACGCACCGCCTGCGCGAGCTCGATGCCATTCATGCCCGGTATGGCGACATCGACCAGCAGAAGGTCGAAATTCAGACCTTGCTCGATCTGGCGAAGCGCTGCGTTGCCGCTGTCGGCCGCAACGACAGAGAAGCCGTTGGCCGACAGCATGCCGGCAATCGTCTCGCGACAATCCGCCTCATCGTCCACCACCAGTATGGTGCGATTCCATTGCGCATGCGCCATCGCCTTCCCCGCCGGCTCCGGCCCTGCGACCTCCTGCGAGGCCGGCGCGTCGCCCGCATCCGCCGCCGCATCGACGGCAGCCCTGGGGAAGAAGACGCTGACGGTGGTGCCCCTGCCGATCGCGCTGTCGATGCTGACGCCGCCACCCGACTGGCTGGCCACGCCATACACCTGGCTCAGCCCGAGTCCCGAGCCCTGGCCTGGCGGCTTCGTGGTGAAGAACGGCTCGAATGCATTGCGTAGGACCTCATCGCTCATTCCGGTGCCGGTATCGCTCACCGCCATGACGACATAGTCGCCTGGCGGCAGGTCCGCCGTGCGATCAAGCGGGCCAAGCGACGCGCTACCGGTTGTTATCGTCAGCCTTCCCCCGTCCGGCATCGCATCGCGCGCGTTGATGGCGAGGTTCAGGATGACATGCTCGATCTGCACCGGATCGACCAACGCCGGCCACAGCTCCTGCTCCAGATTCATCTCAACCCGGATGGCCCTGCCGAGCGTGGCACGCAGCAGATCGCCCACGCCGCGCACGATCTTGTTCAGGTCAACCCGAACCGGCGTCAGCGCCTGCTTGCGCGAGAAGGCCAGCAATTGCCGCACGAGGTCGGCACCGCGGCTGGCGGACTGCAGGATGACCGCAAGGCGACGCGCATGTGCCGGATGCTCGCTCAGTTGGTTGTGCAGCATTTCGGCATTCCCGCTGATCGATACCAGCAGGTTGTTGAAGTCATGCGCGACGCCCGAGGTCAGTCTGCCGATCGCCGCCATGGTCTGTGCCTGGCGCAGCCGCTCCTCGGTCTGGTGACGCGCGGTGACATCGGTATACAGCGTGACGAAGCCGCCCCCCGGCAGCGGATTGCGGCGTATCTCGAGCTGCCGCCCGCTCGGGCGAGGTCGCTCGATCGTACCCATGCTGGCGCCGGAGCGCAGCAGCGCCATGCGCCGCGCAACCTCGGCCTCGACATCGACCGCACCGAACTCACCGGCCCCCACCTGCCCGCGTAATATGTCCTCCATCGGCAGGCCGACACGCAGGATTTCCTCCGGCACCCCGGTGAACTCCGGAAAGTGCTGATTCCACGCCATCAGCCGGAGATCGCCGTCGACCATCATGATGCCGTCGCTCATGCCGGTCAGGGTCGCTTCCAGGATAGCGCGCTCGCGGACGAGCGATTCGTGGCGACGCCGCACGGCATTGTCCTCCCGCAACAGCAGTGCCGCCATCAACAGCACCAGCAGGGTGATGCCGCCTGCGAAGATCAGCGCGTTCTGCTCCCAGACGACCGCGGCGCGCATCGCCTCGGCCCGATCGACGCCGACCGCCACTTTCAGATCCCAATCGGGGACCGTGGCAAAGGCGTAGACGCGCTCGGTTGTATCCAGCGCTGAACGCCCGGTCCAAACCCCATCCGGTGCCGCCTGGATCGCCGCGAACAGCGGCGAATCGGCGATTCGCATCACCGTACCGGATTGCGCCGGATCCGACAGAGCCCACGCATCGCCATCTGCGCTCACCACGGCGATCAGACCTCGGCTGCCGAGATCGACCTCGCGATAGAACCTGGAGAATGAGTTCGTGTCATACGAGGCGGCGATCACGCCGGCAAAGCTGCTGTCCTGGTTGTCCAGACGACGGACGAGATTGATCTGCCAGGCTCGGGTGACCTCACCCCGCGTGAGCGCGCCCACGAACATCCTGCCGTCATCTTTCGCCAGCGCCGCCTCATGGCGGAAATAGTCACGGCCGCTCACATCCGTCCCGATGATGACGGCACGGGTGCTTGAACGCACGGTTCCCTGCGCGTCCGCGATGAAGAGCTGCAGCGAAACGTCGTTGAGCGCGACCACCCGCCCGGACCAGGTGGCCAGATCGAAGTTTGTCGGGTCGCGCTGCCACTCATATTCCAGGATGCGCAGGGTCTGATCGAGTGACAGCAGTTCCCGTCGCAACTGCTCTTCGAATGCCAGGGCCTTGCCGAGAACCTCCGCCTGAACGCGCGCCCTGGCTTCCGTGCGGTGCGCCAGGATGGCGTCGCGCGCGCCGATCCAGGTCAGCGCGATGAGCGCCAGCGCCGCGGCAACGACCGCGGCTCGGCCGAGTCGGCGAAAGCCGTCACTCTGCATGGTCGGCACGGCACGTCCGGCGCCCTTTGTGTCGCGGTCCCGGTTGATCTGCTCCTCCTTGGGGCACAAGGCACCTCCCGGCGGTGGCGCGCCCTGCCTTATGTAATTTATCGCAATCGAGCCGGCCAGAGGGGAAAAAAGCAGCGCACGGCTGCCATGTCGCATCGATGACCGGAGGTTCGCCCGGTCAAGCGGATCGTGCTACGGGTTCCTCAGTGCAGTGGGGAGCGACGTGCCATGACAGAGTCCAGGCAAGCGACCCGGTTCGGGCGGATCTATGCGCCGAACGAGGCGTGGCTGGCCAGGGCGCCCCAGGAGCCGATCCTGGATCCGGACCTGCCGATTATTGATACGCATCATCACCTGTGGGATCGTCCAGATCATCGTTACTTGTTGCACGAATTGCTCGCGGACATGCGCAGCGGCCATAACGTGGTGGCCACGGTGTTCCTGCAATGCCATGCCATGTACCGCGCCAACGGCCCCGAGGAGATGCGGCCGGTGGGGGAGACCGAGTTTGTCGCCGGCATCGCCGCGATGAGCGATAGCGCCGGCTATGGGGCCACGCGAGTCGCAGCAGGCATCGTGGGCTTCGCCGATCTCACGCTGGGCGATCGGGTCGAAGCGGTGCTGGAGGGGCATATCAGGGCCGGCGGCGGCAGGTTCCGCGGCGTTCGCCATTCGGGCAACTGGGACGCCGACCCGATCATCGGCAACGGCGCGCCAGGACCGGATATCTACCGGCGCGCGGATTTCCGGGCGGGCCTGGCGCGGCTGAGCGCGCTCGGCCTGTCGCTGGACGCCTGGGTGTTTCATACGCAACTGGCGGATGTGATCGACCTGGCGCACGCCTTCCCCGGCACAAACATCATCATGGGCCACGTCGGCGGGGTGCTCGGCTACGGCCCCTATGCCGGCGCGCGCGACGAGGTGTTCGCGTCCTGGAAGGCGTCGGTGACGGAACTGGCGAAGTGCCCGAACGTGACGATGAAGCTGGGCGGCATGATGATGCGGGCGGCGCTGTTCGACTACAAGGCGGCCGAGCGGCCGCCATCGTCCGAGGAGTTGGCCGGCTGGTGGCGGCCCTACATGGAGACATGCATCGAGCTGTTCGGCGCGGACCGTTGCATGTTCGAGAGCAACTTCCCGGTGGAGAAGATGGGCATCGGCTGGACGGGAATGTGGAACGCGTTCAAGCGGATTGCCGCGGGTGCATCGGCGGACGAGAAGCGCGCCATGTTCAGCGGCACGGCGCGGCGCATCTACCGGTTGGAGTGATGTGGCGATGAGCGATGCGACCCACCAGGACCTGATCCTGGACCAGTTCACCCGTCAGGCGACGCCGTTCAGCACGGCCAATACCATCACCGATGCCAATGCCTTGCGGATGATCGTGGCGGCGGCGATGCCGGGGCCGCGCGACACGGTGCTCGACGTCGCCTGCGGCGGCGGCATCATCGTGTGCGCCTTCGCCCCGGAGGCGAAGCACGCGACCGGGATCGACATGACACCAGCCATGCTGGACCGCGCACGGCAGCTCGCGGCCGAGAAGGGCATCGCCAACGTCTCCTGGGACCAGGGCGACGTCGGGTCGCTACCCTATGCGGATGGAGCATTCGACATCGTGGTGACGCGTTTCTCCATGCATCATTTCCTCGATCCGATCGGCGTGCTGCGCGAGATGGTGCGGGTGTGCGCGCCGGGCGGGCGCATCGTCGTGGTGGACATGTACGCGTCGGAGGATCCCGCCAAGGCGGCCGAATGGAACCGGCTGGAAAAGCTGCGCGATCCCTCGCATGTCCGCTGCCTGACTCTGACGGAGCTGAAGGGATTGTTCGGCACGGCGGGGCTTCCTGCCCCGAAGGCAAGCTTCTACGAACTGCGCGACGAGGTGCGCAACCTGCTGCGCCGCTCATTCCCGAACCCCGGCGACGATGTGAAGATCATCGAGATGTTCGCCGCGTCCGCCGAGGACGACCGCCTGGGCATTCCGGTTCGCCGCGATGGAGACAGGATCAACTACGCATACCCGATCGCCATCCTGGCCGCCCAGCGCGCCTGATACAGACGAGCACCGCGTCCGACTGTCATTGCGAGCGGAGCGAAGCAATCCCGCGGTGGGTGCGCACCTTCATCGCGATTGCTTGGCCGGGTCAAGCCCGGCCACCGCTGCGCTCCTCGCAATGACAGGGGACCGCTACCCCAGATACGCCCGCCGCACCCTTTCATCGTCCAGCAATTCGCGCCCCGGACCATCCAGCACGATCCGGCCGCTCTCCAGCACATAGCCATGGTCGGCAATGCCCAGTGCCACCGGCGCATTCTGCTCCACCAGCAGTATCGTTACGCCCTGCGCGTTGATGCGCCGGATCGTCTCGAACACCTGCTCGACCAGCATCGGTGCCAGCCCCATGCTCGGCTCGTCCATCAGCAACACGCGCGGCCGCGCCATCAACGCACGCGCCGCGGCCAGAATCTGCTGCTCGCCGCCCGACAGCGTACCGGCCACCTGCTTCAATCGCTCCCGCAGGCGCGGGAACAGCGCCATCATCTGCTGCTTGTCGTCAGCCACCACACGACGGTCGCGGCGCGTGAAGGTGCCCATCTCCAGATTCTCGTTCACGGTCAGCCGGCCGAAGATGCGCCGCCCCTCCGGCACCTGGACCACGCCGATCGCGGCGATCTCGTGCGCGCCGAGGCCGGAAAGCGGACGGCCATCGGAACGACTCGCGCCCTGCCGCGGATGCAGCAAGCCGCCCGCAGTACACAGTTTCACCAGACCAGGGCTGAGTTTTTTGAGGATCGTGCTCAACTTCCCCTCCTGTCCGTTGCAAGCATGAACAGTGACGTCGTGACGGCGGATTGCTGAAGCCGCCAAACTCGCGGCTCCGATGTGCACGAAGTCAACCAGGGGAACGATATTCTTCGCCCCACGGCCAATGTATCATCCGGCTTGTTACAGGGGGGCTCCGAGACAATGACCAGCCAGCTCGACCAGGAAATCGCCGACCTGTGCGCAACGGCCAGAAGCTACGATGCCCGGCACCAGCGCATACCGGACCTCACCTGGCCCGCGGGAGCGCGGATCGCGGTCAACTTCACCGCCGACTTTGACGCCATGCTGCTGCGGCGTCTGCTGAACGAACCGCCGATGCAGCTTGCCAAGGGCGAATTCGGCGGGCGCGTCGGCATCTGGCGGCTGATCGAGTTGTTTGATGCACACGGCATCAAGACGACCGTCTTCACGCCAGGCCGCATCTGCGAACTCTATCCGCAGGCGCTCAGGGCCGCGGTGCGCAGCGGGCACGAGATCGCCGATCACATGTGGGAGCACCATGTTCCGAAGGATCCGGCGCTGGAGCGCGACCATCTGCTGAAGACCGCGAGCGCGCTGGAGAAGATCGCCGGCCGCAGGCCAGTGGGCAGCCGCAGCGAACACACGCTCGGGCTGCTGAAGCAGGAAGGCTTCCTCTACATCTCGCACGAGTCGGCCGATCACCGCCCCTACTACCTGCGCGATGCCGACGGCGACAATGCGATGCTGAACCTGCCGTTCCACTATGCGATCGACGATGCGATGTTCTACAGCTTCGCCTGGCTCGGCAGCGGCAACGCCGCGCAACGCATCACCGACCCCGACCGGGTGTTCGATCTATGGTGGGCCGCGTTCTGGCAGCAATACCGGGCCGGCGGCTATCTCAACATCGTCGTGCATCCGTTCGTCTCCGGCAGGGCGCTCAGGATCGACATGCTGGACCGGTTGATCACCCGGATGAAGACGCTGCCGGATGTCTGGTTTCCCACATGCGAGCAAGTCGCCAGGCATTGTCTGGAGACTTTCCCGCCGAAGCACAACGCGGCCTGACACGGGAGCCCACAAGATGCCCTGGAAGCAAGGCTACACCATATCCGACGAAACAAGCCTGCGGGACGACGAGGTCCGCTGGCCCGACGGCAATCGCTGCTGCGTCAGCGTGGTGGTGGATCTGAGCGTGGCGCGCGGTCCGGACGGAATCCGCGCTGCCGACCTGATGCACCCCGATGCGCAGTTCGGCGCGCATGACGGTCTCGACCAGCTTCTTTCCGTGCTGAAGCACTTCGGCATCACTGCCACCTTTGCCGTTCCCGCGGTGATCGCGCAGCTTCGCGCCGACCGGATCCGCGCGCTGCTCGCCGACGGCCACGAAATCGCAGCCAACGGCCTGAAGCACGAAGATGTCAGCGCGCTGAGCGCGGCGGAGGAGAAGGTGCGGCTCGATCTTGCGACCGATATCCTGACCAAGGTGACAAGCCGCAAGCCGGCCGGATGGTTTTCCCTGCCGCGACAGGATGATCCGTTCGCCGGCGGCACGATCAGTCCGCACACCATGGACCTGCTGATCGATGCCGGCTACGAGTACATGGGCAACGGCTTGGCCGATGACATCCCGCATTATTGGGTGACGGATTTCGCCTCGCGGCGGGCGATCCTGACCATGCCGTATTATTATCACTTCGACGATCAGTGGTTCCTGATGTTCCCGCGCAAGGGCACCGGGCTTGAGCATGCCGATGACCTGTTCCGCAACTGGCGGGCCGAATTCAATGCGCAGTACAAGCGTGGCCGGCACTTCAGCATGACGCTACATCCGGGCGCCGTCGGCTGGTGCAACCGGCTGCAGCTGCTGGAGGATTTCTTCACGCACATGCGGAGCTTCCCGGGATTGTGGAATCCCACCAGCGCGGATTGCGCGCGCTACTGGAAGAAGACCTACCCCGCCGGCTCACATCTGAAGCTGGAGCCGAGCATCTGGCGCGACTATCCGGGAAGCCTCAGTTGATGCGCGCCGCCTGGTATGAGCGCATGGGCCCGGCGCGCGGTGCGCGATGTCGCCGCGCTGCCGTCGAAGGCCGCAGACCGGGAACCGTCCGGCGAGGTTCACCACAGAGACGCAGAGAGCATCTGTCGTTGCGATAAGCGGAGCGACGAAGCAATCTCGTGGAGAATGACGTACATCGAGATTGCTTCGCTCCGCTCGCAATGACAGATGACGGCCTTCAGTCGAACAGCGAAAGATCGATGATATCGCCCATGCGGTTGTAGCCGAGATCGCTCGGATGCAGGTGATCGCCGCAATCGTAGATCGGCAACATGCTGGTGGAATGCTCCGGATCACGCACGCCCTTGTCGAAGTCGATCACCGCATCGAACGCGCCGCCATCCCTGATCCATGCATTCACCGCCTGACGGACAGCCTCGCGCGCCGGCGTCCAGGCGCCCATTAGGAACGTCTCGTTCTCGAACGGCATCACCGTGCCGCCGAAGATCTTGATCCCGCGCGCGTATGCACGCAGCGCCAGTTGCTTCAGGCCGGCGATCATCTGCTCCGCAGTCACTTCCTCCTCCGGTTTGGCCCAGCGGTTGCGCAGATCATTGGTCCCCAGCAGCACGATCACGTGCGTGACGCCAGGCTGCGTCAACACGTCACGGTCGAAGCGGCGCAGGCCGCTGTCGCCGCGGATATCGTGCAGAATGCGGTTGCCGCCGAGCCCCTGGTTCATCACGCCCAGCGCTCGGCCGCCGACGCGTGCGCACAGCCGCCGCGCAAGCTGATCGGGCCAGCGACAGAACGCGTCATGCGTGGAGATATTGGCGTCGGTCAGAGAATCGCCGAGCGTAACGATACCGCCGGTTTCCGCGGCGGCCATCACGTCGATGCCATTCACGAAATACCAATCGTCGGTCAGCCGCCCGACCGGCATTACGGCCGAGCCGGAAAAATCCCCCGGCGGCGAGATGTAGTTCGTCTGACGCGCATAACGGCCAGTGATGCCGAAACTCGCCGGCACGTCGCCCGGCTGATAGATGCTGATCGCCACATCCGCCAGCGGCGCCACCGGCAGATCGACCGGATCGCTCACCAGCAGCGCGCCGGCGGCAATGGTGGCAGAGCGTTCGCCACCAAACGTCAAGGTGCGATCAGACCCCGGCACGATACCGGCGCCGCTCGCACGCAAGCCGATATGCGCCGCTCCCACGACCAGCGGTCGATTGCCGTACGCATTCGACAGCCGCACACGCAGCGTGTGTCCGCCGATGCTGACACGCGCGTTCATCCGCAGAGTCTGATTGCTGAATGCAACACCCTCCGCCGGCGCCGGAGTTGTGGCCCAGGTGCCGACCCAATGCATGCTATTCGCCATGGTGTGACCTCGACCGGTTGGATTGGCCCGTACTGACGGGTAAGCTGGACTGTGCCACGCCAGGCAAGGGAGGAACAACAATGCGCCCAATCGTCGCCGGCCGCTGTCTTGCGGCCAGGTTCGCCGCGCTGCTTGTGGCGGCGCTGCTGGCCGGCTTGCCTGCACGCGGCCGCGCCGCCGAACCGATCACCATCGGCTTCGCCGAAGCACTCACCGGCGGGCTCGCCGTGGTCGGCAAGTCGGGCGTCCTGGCGGCGCAGATCTGGGCCGACGAGGTCAACGCCAAAGGCGGGCTGCTGGGGCGGCCCGTCAAGCTTGTCTTCTACGACAACCAGAGCAACGCCTCGAACGTGCCCGGCATCTACACCAAACTGCTCGATGTCGATCATGTCGATCTGATCATCTCGGGCTACGCGACGAACATGACCGCACCGGCGATGCCGATCGCCATGGGACACAACAAGCTGTTCGTCAGCCTGTTCTGCCTCGCCGTCAACAGCGAGTTTCACTATCCGCGCTACTTCTCCATGCTGCCGAGCGGGCCTGATCCGAAGCACGCCTTCTCGCGCGGCTTCTTCGACATTGCGGTGGCGCAGAGCCCGAAGCCGCAGACCGTCGCCATCGTGGCAGCCGATGCGGAATTCGCGCGCAACGCCTCGGACGGCGCGCGCGACAATGCCAAGGACGTCGGGCTGCGGATCGTCTACGACGGCACCTATCCGCCGACCACCACCGATTACACACCGGTGATACGCGCGGTGCGTGCCACCAATCCCGATGTCATCTATGTCGCGTCGTATCCACCCGACACGGTCGGAATTCTGCGCGCCGCCAACGAGGTCGGCCTGAAGGCGCAGTTGTTCGGCGGCAACATGGTCGGCCTGTCCACCGCCGCGCTCAAGACACAGCTCGGGCCGTTGCTCAACGGCATCGTCGTCAACGAGAACTGGCTGCCCGCGCCGACCATGCAGTTCCCCGGTGTGCTGGAGTTCCTTAAGCGCTACCAGGCGAAGGCGCAGGCCGAAGGTGTCGATCCGCTGGGCTACTTCCTGCCGCCGTGGGCCTATGCCCGGATGCAGCTCCTGGCGCAGGCGATCGAGGGCACCAAGAGTATCGACGACGGCAAGCTCGCCGACTACTTCCGTGGCCACAAATTCAGCACCATCATCGGCGACGTCGCCTTCGGCAAGGATGGCGAATGGGCCGCACCCCGCATCGTCTGGACACAGTTCCAGAACATCAAGGGCAACGATCTCGAGCAGTTCAAGGATCCCGCAGCGGAGGTCGTCGTGCTGCCGACTGAGTTCAAATCAGGCGCGCTGATCTATCCGTATTCCGCAGCGAAACCGTAGCCTCATGCCGGACGGTGCTTCCAGTGTCATTGCGAGGAGCGAAGCGGTGGCCGGGCTTGACCCAGCCAAGCAATCCCGATGGTAATACGCAACGACCGCGGTCGCCGAACGCCGGCAGATCCAGATGGTGACCACGCCGCCATACAAGGACAAATTCACACGCGAGACGGTCGATGGCCAGCTCAGGCGCTTCTATTACGCCACCGCCCAGGTCTCCAACGCGGTGACAATCGGCGCGCTGGCGAAGGTCGTTCCGGTATCGCAGATCGTGTTCGGCACGGATTACCCGTATCGCACGGGAGCCGAGCATGTGAAGGGTCTCGCGGGGAATTTCAACGCCGCTGAACTGAGGGCGATCGACCGCGAGAACGCGCTGCGCATTCTGCCGCGCCTGCGCACAGCCTGAGCCCGGCCGCGTGACAGCGCGCCGACATTCCAGCACGATGGCAATCGCGGTTGCTCGATCCTGGAGGTGCTGATGCGTTTCGGCCTGGTTCTGATGGTGCTGGCACTTGGTGCCTGCAGCGACGACAGCATGACGCGCAATTTCGGCCTCTCCCGTGATTCCGCGCCGGTCACCGTAGCGGCGACGCAGATGGCTCTGTCGGCGCCGCCGAGTCTGGCACAGCGGCCCGCTCGCCCCGGCGCACCCGCGCCACGGCAGACCTCGCAGGAGCAACAGGCGGTCGGCAGCGCCGGGCAGGACGCCCTGTTGCAGGCAGCCGGACCCGCTGCCACCGCCGATATCCGCCAGCTGATCAATGAGAATTCCGGGATGATCGACCCCGGCCCCGAGTTCACCGACCGGCTGATGAACTGGACGCCGCCGCCGGGTAACACGCCGCTGAGCCAGCCCGCGAAGAAGGGATGGCTGAGCGGAATATTCTAGCGGCTGGATCGGGCAAGTTCACCGCCTGCTCCTCGCCCAAGGCGTCGAGGAGACCCACCATGTCGCGGCCGATCGGTCTGGCCATAACCGCGCATATCGGGTGCCACGGCGCGGAACCCTGCCTCGGCCAGGTGCATGCGGATGCCGTTGGTTTCGACGAAGCGATGCGTCGGCCCGATCATCGCGCAATCCTTATGCGGCAAATCGCGCCACGCCGACACACCTTCGCCGTTCGGCAGCGAGCCAGGGAAATTTCACCACAAAGACACGAAGGCACAAAGCAGAACATCAACGCGCATCGCGCGAAGCGCATCGTTCCACTTCTTCGTGGCTTCGTGTCTTTGTGGTGACCCTTCCTTCTTGCGAAGCTGCCGACCGAAGGTGATGCGGCGCTGGAGGACCGTGTCGAAGGCGTGCCGGTGTTCGCCCCCGCCAAATAGGCAGGGGCGCTTCCAGCGTGGTGGCGGTCAGTTGGCCAGGCCCTCGACGGCGAACGAGCGAAAGCGGGACGACCGATCGCGGATGGCAGTGAGTTCCTGCTGCTCCGGGGCCTTCCGCCATGCCTCCAGCTTGTCCATGCCTTCGAAGACGTAGATGACCACACGCTGGCCGACAGGTGTGCCGGCGATCGTCTCGGTCGCGCCGCCACGGACGAGGAACCTGCCGCCGAACGATTGAAGAAGCGCGCCCTGGCGGGCCGCATAGGTCTGGAACCCGGCGGGGTCCGTGACCTCGATTTCGTTCACGACATAAGCTGGCGCTTTGGTCTGCGCCTGCGCCCCGTGCCAGGCAGTCAGGGCTATTATGGTGCCCAGCAGTGAAGCTCCCGTGCCTCTTCTGGTCGATGACATGCTCGATCTCCTCTGTGTTTTCGGCGGTAATCCCGCGCAGGACGAACCCCTATCCGCTTCCAGGTGCGCGACGGAATGACTTCAATGCGAATACGGCTATAAGTGTGGAGTTATGGACCGGCTCCCACAGGACTGGGATCGGCGGATCGGTGAACGCCTCAGGCTGCGCGACCTGCGCGTCCTGTTCACCGTCGTCCGGTGCGGCAGCATGGCGAAGGCGGCAGCGCAGCTTTCGATCACCCAGCCTGCCGTTTCACAGGCCATCGCTCAACTCGAAGCGGCGCTGCGGACGCGATTGCTCGACCGCGGACCTCGCGGCGTTACACCGACGATCTACGGCGAGGCGCTCCTGCGGCGTGGGCTGGAGGCATTCGACGCGCTGACGCAAGGCATCCGCGACATCGAGTTCCTGGCCGACCCAGGCGCGGGGGAGGTGCTGATCGGCGCCTCGGAATCCCACGTGGCAGGAGGGTTCCTGTCGGAGATCATCCAGAGCCTGGCACGGCGGCATCCGCGAATGGCAGTCCGCGTGATCGAGGCGAACACCGCGGCGCTGGATTTCAGCGAACTGCGCGATCGCAAGGTGGACATGATGCTCGGGCGGATCGCCAGTTCGGCCATGGCTGAGGACCTGCACGCCGAACTGCTGTTCGACGAGACGTTGCATGTGGTTGCCGGCGGGCGGAACCCATGGGCGCACCAGGAGGCGATCGATTTTTCGGACCTGGCCGACAAGCCATGGATCCTCGCACCGCCGAACACCACCGTGTACGCACTGGTGGCTGCCGCGTTTGCGAGCCGAGGGCTGCCGATGCCGCGCGTCAATGTCACGACGTATTCGATGAATCTGCGGCTGCAGTTGCTGGCATCCGGCCCCTACCTGACCGCGTTCCCCAGTTCGCTGATACAGTTCAACGCCAGAAGGTGGGACCTGAAGATTCTGCCGGTGTCCCTGGGCGAACCGCTACCTGTTGCAATCGTCACCTTGAAACACCGAACGCAGAGCCCGGCTGTGCAGGTGTTCATCGAGCACGCGCGGGCCGCGACGAAGGGGCTGCGCGCAGCCGGCCTTGGTGTGTGAGGGACATTGGAGTGCGATGAAGTGACGGCGCGGACCGCTCTGTCGATCGGTCTCGTTGCTTTTGCCTCGCTCGGAGCCGCAGGCCTATACGCGCACAGATATGCTGCGCCCGCCTGTGACAGCGAACAGGCGCTGGGTAGGGTGTATGAGATACCGCGCGACGAATTCCACTTTGACAGCGTCTTGGTAAACAACATTACAACCGTATCCGGTGGATTCTTCAGCGACAGACACGAATGCTCCGCGGAAGTCACCGAGATCAGGGGTAATGTCAATGCGTCGGACATGCCCTGGCGGGAGGTTCGGTATTGGATTGTGCCCGGGGACAAGTCTGAGCGTTCCGCCATCACAGTAAGACTGGGTGGTGGCGTACCCTTGGCAGAGCCGACACCGTCCCTGTGGAAGCGTCTGCCTTGGCATATCTGAGCTGTGGTGGCTTACGGTCGGTTCCGCCCCCGGGTGAGACTGTCAGCCGCCTCTCGGATGAACGTGGTGCCCGCCTACCCTGCCACCAACCGTGCCACCTCTTCGGGCGACTGCCGCACCAACGCGTCGTAGTCCTTCATCAGCGTCTCGGTGATCCGTGTCGGCGTGAAGCGGTGTCCGGCGATCTCGCACACTGGCGTCACCTCGGCCGCCGTGCCGGCCAGGAACACCTCGCTCGCGCGGCCAACTTCGGAAAACTCGATCGGCCGCTCCACCACCTTCATCTGTTGTCGTTTGGCCAGGCTCATCACCGAGCGCCGCGTGATGCCGTCCAGGAAACAGTCCGGCGTCGGCGTATGCAGTTCGCCGTCCATGACGAAGAAGATATTGGCACCCGTCGCCTCCGCCACGCGGCCGCGCCAGTCCAGCATCAGCGCGTCGGCGAACCCCTCGGCCTCCGCCTTGTGCTTGGACAGCGTGCCGATCATGTAAAGACCGGTGGCCTTGGCCGCGGTCGGCGCGGTCTCCGGCGAGGGGCGCTTCCACTCCGCCAGGCCGAGACGGATGCCGCCCATGCGATCATCGCCGAAATAGCTCGGCCAGGGCCAGACGGCGATCGCGAGGTGGATCTTGGTCTGTTGCGCCGACACCGCCAGCATCTCCGAGCCGCGCCAGGCGATCGGACGCACATAGGCGTCGGTCAGATTGTTCGCCGCCAGAGTCTCCTTGCAGGCTGCGTCGATCTGATCCGCGGTGAAGGGAATCTCGAACCCTAGGATGTGGGCGGAGTTGATCAGGCGATCGGTGTGGTCGCGCAGGCGGAAGATGTTGCCGGCATAGGCCCGTTCGCCTTCGAACACGGCACTGGCATAGTGCAGCCCATGCGTCAGAACGTGCAGCTTCGCATCGCGCCAAGGGACCAGGGCGCCATCCCACCAGATCCAGCCGTCCCGATCGTCGAAAGGAACTAGCGCCATGACCGTCTACTCCGCAATATTGTTGCTTCAGGCAGGCGGACGGTATAATGCATCCCCGAATATGTCAATATGACTGACATAAATGCGTCCGTATCCGAGGAATGCCTGCCATGCCTGAACCGAAGGTCGAGCTCCGCGAATCACCGGGCCGCAACCTGATCGAACCGAAACCGGTGGGCCTCGCTGGCACCAATCTGCTCTTCCTGCGCGAAGAAGAAATTCGCATGGCGCAGGATTTACTGTTTTTCGCCTACCGCGACTTCACCAATGCCGCGGACGTGATCCTGGACGAGCTTGGCCTCGGCCGTGCCCATCATCGCGCGCTGCATTTCATCGGCCGCAACCCGGGGATCACGGTCTCCGACCTGCTCGGCATCCTGCGCATCACCAAGCAGTCGCTGGCCCGCGTGCTCAGCGTGCTGATGGAGCAGGGGTATGTGGCGCAGGCGCCCGGCCGTGCCGACCGCAGGCAGCGGCTGCTCTCCCTTACCTCGGCGGGCCAGGCGCTGGAGCGGCGGCTGTTCGAGCGCCAGAAGGAGCGGCTCAGCGCCGCCTATCGCGAGGCGGGCGCTGCGGCGGTGGATGGCTTCCGCCGGGTGATGCGCGCCATCATGGACGACACGGCGCGCGCCTATATCGACAACACCGAACCCGCGAACCGAGTGCCGCGCGGCCGGCCCGCATAGGAGAAGCGGAGGGACCCCGATGACGGAGGACGCTCACATCCTGGTGGTGGACGATGACGCAAGGCTGCGCACGCTCCTCTCACGCTACCTGATGGGCGAGGGCTTCCGCGTGACCACCGCGGAGACCGCCTCCGATGCGCGCGCCAAGCTGCGCGCCATCAACCCGGACATGATGGTGCTGGATGTCATGATGCCGGGGGAGAGCGGCCTGGCGCTCACCGAATCGCTGCGCCGCGAACAGGGCCACGAGGTGCCGGTACTGCTGCTCACCGCGCGCGGCGCGCCGGAGGACCGGATCGCGGGCTTCGAGGCCGGGGCCGACGACTATTTGGGCAAGCCGTTCGATCCGCGCGAGCTCGTGCTGCGGATCCGCGCCATGCTGCGACGGGCGACACCGCCTCCCGCCGTCGCACCGGCCGGCCCCGTGCAGCTCGGCGCGGCGGAATTCGATCCCGAGCGTGGCGAACTGCGCAGCGCCGCCGGCACGATCAGGCTGACAGGCGGCGAAGCGGCCCTGCTGGCCGCGCTTGCCCGCAAGCCCAACGAGGTTCTGTCACGCGAAGAGATCGTCGCGACCCTCGGCATGGATGAGGCCGGCGAACGGGCGATTGACGTGCAGGTGACGCGCCTGCGCCGCAAGATCGAAGCCGACCCGCGCGAGCCACGATTCCTGCACACGGTGCGTGGCCGCGGCTACGTGCTGAAGCCAGGCATATGAAAATAGTACCGCGCGTGACGATCGGCGGATGGATCAAGCGGATACTGCCACGCTCTCTGCTTGGGCGCAGCCTGCTGATGATCCTGCTCCCGCTCGTGCTGCTGCAGGCGGTTGCGCTGCAGATCTTCTACGGCAGCCATCTCGACATCGTTTCCCGCCGCCTCTCGGGTGGCGTCGCGGCCGAACTGGCCTACACGCTGGAATTACTCAGTCGGTTTCCCGATGATCAGGCCTGGATCCTTCGCATGGCGCACGCGCAGTTCGACCTCGTGCTGCGGATGGAGCCGGACGCGATCCTGCCGAAGTCGCGGCGGGTGAACATTCTCGGTCCAATGGACGATGACCTCGCCGTTGCGCTGCAGGAGAAGGTGCGGCTGCCGTTCACCATGGATTGGACGTCCGATCCAGTCTCGGTGCTGATCCGCGCGCAGTTGCCCAATGGCGTGCTGGACATCCAGGCGCCGCGCAAGCGGCTCTACACCGGCACGATCTATATCTTCGTGTTCTGGCTCGTGGGCATGGCATTGCTGCTGTTCGGCATCGCTGCGTTGTTCATGCGCAATCAGGTGCGAGCGATCAGGCGCCTGGCCGCGGCGGCCGAGGCGTTCGGCATGGGACGCGATATCGGGCCGATCAAGCCGGAGGGTGCGACCGAGGTCCGCCAGGCGGCAACCGCGTTCAACCGGATGCAGGAGCGCGTCCGCCGTTTCCTGGTGCAGCGGACCGAGATGCTGGCTGGCGTGTCGCATGACCTGCGCACGCCGCTGACCCGCCTGCGGCTTGCGCTGGAGATGATGCCGCCACGCGAGGAGCTACGTCAGGACGTCGGCGAGATGACCGCCGACGTCGAGGAGATGGAGCGGATGATCAGCGGCTACCTCGCGTTCGCGCGCGGCGAGGGTGCCGAACAGGCCGAGCTGGTAAACTTGTCGGCGGTGATCGAGGAGGTTGCCGCCGGCGCCCGGCGCTCGGGTGCCGCGGTGGAGGTGGATGTGCCGCCGACACTCACGCTGTCGCTGCGGGCGAACGCGGTGCGGCGCGCCATCACCAATCTGGTGGACAATGCGCGCCGGCACGCGCATCGCGTGGCACTGGCGGCGATGCCGCAGGGGCGCATGGTGTTCGTGACGGTGGATGATGACGGCCCCGGCATACCGCCGGAACGACGGGAAAGCGTGTTCCGGCCGTTCGAGAGCGATGCCGCCGGCGGTACCGGCCTCGGTCTGACGATCGCCCGCGACATCGTGCGCGCACATGGCGGCGAGATCGTGCTCGAGGACAGCCCGCTTGGAGGATTGAGGGCGCGGATCAGGCTGCCTGTGTAGCGGTCGGTGGTCGGTAGGCAGTGCCGTCCACGGACCTCATACCGTCGCGCGGAGACGATGACTCATTGTCGTCATGCCCACGAATGCGGGCACCCAGTGGGACCAGCACTTTTCTTTGCAGCTCTGGGTTCCCGCTTGCGCGGGAATGACGTTTGCAAGTCGGGCCTCGCGCTCGGCGATAATACCGAACACTGAACCCTACTTCGCCTTCTCCGCCAGCGCCTTCACTTCGTCCATCGCCTCGGCGAAGCGCTTGTTCAGCAGCCCGAGCGCCTCCGCATTGGACTGCTGGATCAGGTCGCTCAGCTCCTGCATGCGGGCGACAGCGCGTTGGTAGGCCTGCTTAAGCAGCTCAGCCTGCTTGGCGGCCTTGGCCTGCGGTGCATCGGCGGAAGCGAGCGCCTTCATCGCCTCGGTCAGTTCGGCCATGCTGCTCTGCATGATCTCCATGTAACGCCGAGCGACCGCCTGGGCACCTTCCAGCGCCACACGATTGGCGGCCGTCAGGGTCTCGAGGTTCTTGCGGTTCGCCGCCAGGAACGTCTCCATGTCCGGCAGCGCGGGAAGCTTCATGTCGGCGAAGAACTTCGTGAAGTCCATCTCGGGTGCAGACTTCGCGCCGCCTGACTTGGATTGCGGACCGCTTGCCATGGCCGGCTCCTTTCCTCTGGCGTGACTGCGATCAGCTTACGCCCGCCGCAGTGGCAGAAGCTACAAAATCGCCGTTCACGAAGGGCAGCACCTCTTCGGTCAGTCGGCGGAACTGGGTCATGGCATCGCCCATCGTGGCAAGACGCAAGGTGATGCGGTTGCAGCCGGAGCCCATGTAGCGGCGAAGCTGCGCAATCACCTGATGCGGTGGACCATAGGCTAGCCAAGCCGCCAAACGCTCCTTGCTGTAGTTGGCACCATAGTAGAGATCGAGGAACCGCTTGGCGTCGGCCAATGCGGCGTCGCTGTCCTCGCCGATGTTGACGTGGTGACAGAGCGTATTGTCGAAGCCCGCCATGTCGCGACCGGCCTGAACGCCGGTGCGCTGGATGAAGTCCCACGAGCGGCGGAAGCCTTCCGGGCTGACCGAATGCGTCATCCAGCCGTCCGCGACGCGCGCGACACGGGCCAGCGCGAACTTGGTACCTCCCATATCCGTCTGGTTGTTGGACAGCCTTCCGGCGTTCGTTGTGAGCCAGATCGGGCACGGCGACTGCAGCGGCTTCGGCTGCAAGGTGATGCCGCTGAACCGGATGAACCTGCCCTCGAACGGCTCATCATCGCGCGTCCAGAGATGCCGCAATGCGTGCATGTTCTCGATCATCCGGCGCCGGCGTTCGGCGGGCGGGAAGCCCATCGCTGCCGTCTCCGCGTCCCACGCCGCACCGGCACCGCCGCCAGAACAGACGGCAAGCCGTGTGCGGCCGTTCGACAATACGTCGAGCGAGGCCCATTCGTAGGCGAACACGCGCGGGTCGCGCAGGGCAAACGAGCCCATGCACGCAGGGCCAAGCAACACGCGCTCGGTACGGCCGGCAATCGCGGCCAGCAGGGTGAAGGCGTCGAGCCGCTGGTTGACGAACAACGCATCGCCGACCCAGACAGAATCGAGCAGCGGCGACGCCTCGACGGCATCGGCCAGCGCCAGCAGCTGCCTCACCGTGGTGAGGCCAAGCAGCACACCGCGGTTCGACAGGGTTATACCGAAGCGCATGTGCGCGTCCTCAGTTGGCACTTACATGCATTCTGCGCCGTAAGTGAAGACATGGGTGGCCCGCCTGCGCGGGCCATGACGATCGGGGTGGGCACGTGCGGGTCAGAACGGCGCGTCGCCTGCCACGATGATGCGGTTCATGAAGCGCCGCGCGCCCTCCGGATAGTCGCCGTTCGCCTTGTGCATGGTGCAGCGATCGTCCCAGATGACGATGTCACCCTGGCGCCATTTGTGGCGATAGCAGAACCGCGGCTGCGTCGCATGTTCCACCAGTTCGTCGATCAGCCGGTGGCCTGCTTCGAGATCCATGTCGACGATGTGATCCATGCGATTGCGGCTGATGTAGAGCGCCTTGCGGCCCGTCTCGGGATGCGTCCGCACCAGCGGGTGCACGACCGGCAGGCGCGCGGCGAGTATTTCCGGGGCGATGGTGCGGGTGCGCCCCACCGTTCGGCTGGTGGGCTTCATCATGTGCACGACGCGCAGTCCGTCGAGGCGCCGCCTCTCCGCTTCAGGCAGCGCCTGATAGGCTTCGTACATGTTGGCGAACTCGGTGTCGCCGCCGGACTGGGGGGTCTCGATGCCGTAGAGACAGGTGAGCGAACACGGTTCGGCCATGAACGTGTCGTCGCTGTGCCACTGCGCGCCGGCAACCAGGCGCTTGCCATCGCCCTTGGCATCGCGGTCATCACTGGACAGGGTGGTGACGGCGGGGAAGCCCGGCACGTGGGGGATTTCCGGGCGTACCAGCGGCCTGCCGAAGGTGGAGATTGCAGCGAGATACTCGCCCGGCCCGATGCTCTGGCCGCGGATGCACAGCACCAGATTATCGAGCAGCGCCTGGCGCAGTGTCTTCGCCAACCGGTCGTCTGGTGTGCGGTGGAGATCCAGGCCTTCGACCGCGATTCCCGTGTGGCTGCCGAGCTTCGTGAACACGATTTCTGTCGTCGACGCTGACATGGGATGTTCCCCGCGTTGCCCACCTCAGGTTGCACGCGTGGGGCTTCCTGCGCAATCTGCCGACACTTGGCCTGGAAGGAGCAGCATCCGTGGCAACCATCGAGGACTACACGATCTCCCCTCTCTCAGCCCATACCGGCGCGGAAGTCCCCGAGGTCGATCTGACGCTACCGATCGACGCGGCTCTGCGCGAGCGTCTGAACCGCGCCTTCGTTGCGCATTCCGTCCTGGTCTTCCGGGACCAGCATCTGTCACCGCAGCAATTGCTGGAGGCGGTGCAGTTGTTCGGTGAGGTTTTCCCGCAGCACAATACCCGCTTCTCATTGCCCGAATGTCCGCTGATCCATTACATCTCCAACCAGGACTCTTATCCCGACGGGAGACGCTACATTCCGGGAGAAGGCTACCACACCGACCACTCGAACGCCGCGGAACCGCCGAAAGCAACGGTGCTGCACGCGGTGCAGCTACCGGATCACGGCGGCGACACGCAGTTCGTCAACATGCACCGCGCCTATGAGGATCTGCCGGATGCGACGAAGCGGCGGATCGATGGATTGCAAGCGGTGCACGTCTATCAGAGCCGGCACAGCGAGCGAAAGCTGATGGCGCTGACCGAGGCAAACCGCAATTCTGTGCCCGATGCGGTGCTGCATCCGCTGGTGCGCACCCATCCGGAGAGCGGTCGCAAGGCGATCTACCTCAATCCGATCCGCATCGAGGGCGTGGTCGGGATGGCGGAGAGCGAGGCCTTGGCCCTGCTCGACGAGCTTCTGGCGCACGCGACACAGCCGCAATACGAGTACCGTCACCATTGGCAGCCGGGCGATATGGTGATGTGGGACAACCGCTGCCTGCTGCACAAGGCGAACGGCGATTACGACATGGGGCAGGTGCGCTACCTGTACCGGATCATGCTCAAGGGGGATGTGCCGGTGTGAGATTCGGCCGGGTCAAGTCCTGATCCGGCCGGCGAGCCAGGACGTGCCACCAGGCCGCATTACCAAACATTCAGACGATACCAAGCTTTCGCCGCGATCCCGCCGCCGTGTGGTCGCTCCCTCCTCCCATCGTGAGCGCGCTGGAAAAAGGAGGAACACACCGTGCGCAAGACCCTGATCGGCCTCGCGGCCGCCACAGGACTTCTGGGCTTCGGAACAACTGGCGCATCGGCCCTCACACTCGGTCCGATGAACGGTTCGGATCAGGTCAGGACGGCCGAGGGTTCGGTGATCCAGAAAGCCGACTGGTACTGCGGCCCGCGCTGCGAATACTGGCGCCCCCGTCGCTGGGAAGAGCATCGCCGCTGGGAAGAAGGCCGGCGTTGGCGGGACTACGGCTATAACCGCGACGGCTACAACGGCGGTTACGGACATTACTACCGCTGACGTATGAACTGCACGGCGCCCCTGCGCTCGAGTCCGCTTGCCGGACAAGGCAAGGGCGCCGTGCCCTCGCCTCTCTGCGCGACGCAACTTTCCGGTATAGGCCGACAAACGTATAGATAGCGATACCGGCTGATGTATCGTCACGCGTAGCGTCTGTTCCATCATCGTCATGGCCGTCCTCGGGTCAGGCCCGAGGACAGCCATGACGAGGTAGCGTCGCGAGGGCCGCGGCCGCATTGCGGATGCCGCCGAGTGGCAATAGCCTCCCCCGGCAACGGGCGCCGAAGAAACCCGCACCAGCCTCAAACGCCGTAGGGAGAACATCCATGACGCAAGTCGTCACCCGCCGCACTCTCGTCACTACTGCCCTCGCGGCATCCGTGGTGCCGCATCACACCTACGCCGCCGATGCGATCAAGATCGGCATGCCGCTCGCCCTGACCGGCCCGCTCGGTTCCGTCGGGCAGGAGATGAAGAACGGCGCCGAGCTCTGGGCGAAAGTCGAGAACGCCAAGGGCGGGCTGCTCGGCCGGCCGATCCAGCTCTTCATCACCGATACCGGCGGCGATCCCGCGACCTGCGTGCGCAAAGCACAGGAACTGGTGGAGCGCGAGAACTGCCATGTCTTCTTCGGCATGACACTGTCATCCGAAGCGCTCGCGGTCGTGCCGAAACTTGCCGAGTGGAACGCGATCTTCGTCTCCTCCGACAACGGCGACGGACGGCTGACCGGTTCGTCCTTCGTGCCCAATTTCTTCCGCTCCAACATCTCGGGTCCGATGGGAACACGCGCGGTCTCGCTCTACCTGCGCAACGCGCCGTTCAAGAGCTTCTATGCGATCGGCATGGACTACGCCTGGGGCCGCAACAGCGTCGGCGTGTTCGAAGACGAGTTGAAGAAGGCGGGGCGCACCTTGCTTGGCACGGTCTTCTCGCCGACGGGCACCAAGGACTTCGCCACCTATATCAGCAAGATCCGCCAGTCCGGCGCCGATGCGCTCTACATGGTGCTGGCGGGCGACGACTATAACGCGTTCCTGACCCAGGCGAAGCAGTACCGCCTCGGCGACAAGGTACAGCTCCTCACCGAAGTCGTCGATCTGACCTCGATCCGCGCCGTGGGCGACGCGACCGTCGGGTTGATCGGCTCGACGCGTTACACCTACACGCTGGACAATCCGGCCAACAAGGAATTCGTCGCACTCTGGCAGAAGGAATACGGTCAGGTGCCGAACAACAACGAAGGCGAGCAGTGGCAGGCGTGCCAGATCCTCGCCACCGGTATCCGCAAGGCGGGCGGCATCGAAACCGACAAGCTGCGCGCGGCACTCGAGACCGTGGCGATCGACAGCATCAAGGGTCACGTCGCCATCCGCGCCTGCGACCACCAGGCGGTCCAGCAGGGCTTCATCGTCAAGGTGGTGAAGCAGGAGGATCCGCTGCCGGTGCCGCAGGTGATCGCCACCTACCCCGGCGATCAAACCACGCCGGCTTGCAACAAGATGACCTATGATGATTGATATCGCCGCAACCCATCCAGGAGCGTGACACGTGGCAACGATTCCGAAGACCCTGCAGCCGCATATCAATACCGCATTCCCCGACCATGTCTGCCTGGTCGCGACCGCGTTGCCGAACGGCTATGCGCAAGTCACCCCGCGCGGCAGCACGATGGCCTACGACGACGACCACCTCGCGCTGTGGGAACGCGGCAAGGGATCGACCAACGAGGCCATGAAGGATGGGACCAAGGTCACGGTCTATTTCCGCAAGCCTCCGCTGCGCGCCGACGGCACGCTGCCGAAGGGCGGCATCGCCCGCTTCTACGGCGCCGCGAAGGTGCACAAATCCGGGCCGGCCTACGAAGAGGTGTGGCGCCGGCTGGTTCAGCCGGAGAAGGACCGCGACCCCGAGAAGAAGGGTTTCGCTGTGCTGATCAAGGTGGAGCGGGCGGAGGATCTGGAGGGGCTGCCACTGAATCTCGACTGAGGCGCGGACCGCAGGAAGCAGTATTCACCGCAGAGGCGCAGAGAAAGGCAAAAAATCCGCTTCGCGCGCAGCGCGCGTTCCTTATCTCTGCGTGCTCTGCGCCTCTGCGGTGAATTTTCCTTGCTGGCAAACCGTGCCGGGTCCGAAACCGTTCCGATCAGGTCGACGGGCGGAACCCGGTCGCCACCACGTAGAGCTCGCTCGACTCCTTGCGGCTCGCCGGCGGCTTGGCGTGCCGCACGGTGGCGAAGCGGCGCTTGAGCCGATCGAGCATCTGGCGCTCCGCCCCGCCCTGGAACACTTTCGCGACGAAGCCGCCGCCCTCGGCGAGCACCTCCACGGCGAATTCCAACGCCGCCTCGGCCAGCGCCATGATGCGCAAGTGATCGGTGGCGGCGTGTCCCGTGGTGTTCGGCGCCATGTCTGACAGCACGAGGTCGGCCTTGCCGCCCAGCGCCTCGATCAGCTGCGCCTGGATGGCGGGATCGGTGAAGTCGCCCACCAGGACCACCGCCCCCGGCACCGGGCCCATCGGCAGCAGGTCGACCGCCAGGACCTGCGCCGCGCCGCGCCCAGCCGCGACCTGGGTCCAGCCTCCCGGCGCCGCGCCCAGATCGACCACACGTGCGCCGCGGCGGATCAGGTGGAACCTGTCGTCGAGTTCCGCCAGCTTGAACGCGGCACGCGAGCGCCAGCCCTGCTGCTTCGCCGCCTGCACGTAAGGGTCGTTGAGCTGGCGGGCCAGCCAGCGCTGGGAGGCGCCGCTTCGCCCCTTCGCGGTGCGGACCGGGACCGCGAGTCCGCGCGGTGGCGCCACCTTGCCGGAGCGTTGGGTCATGCGGTCGGGCGGGGCTCCCGCCGCCGCACCGCTTGGCGCGACCGGTCAGCGCGGATCATCCTGAGCAGCATCCCTTCGCGCAGCCCGCGATCGGCCACGATGACACGGGGGGCTGGCCACAGCCGGGTGATCGCCGCGAACACCGCGCAGCCGGGCAACACGAAGTCCACCCGCTCGGGGCCGACGCAGGGATGTGCCGCCAGCCCCTCCCGCCCCAGCGCGCGCAGATTGGCGAGCGCCTGGTCGGCGACATCGCTGCTCAGCACCGTGCCGTCGACCAGCGGGCGCCGATAGCGCAGCAGGCCCAGGGCCACGCCGGCGAGCGTGGTGACGGTGCCGCTGGTGCCGAGCAGCTCCACGCCGCCATTGCGGATCTCATGGGCGATGCAATGCACCGACTCGAAGCTGGCCAGCCTGGCGGCCACATCGTCGACCATCTCCTGGAAGCCATCGGGGTCGAACCCGGCCTGGCCGAACCGCTCGGCCAGCGTCACCACGCCGACCGGGAGGGAGTCATAGCCGATCAGCGCCGGCCGTCCGCACGCGTCGATGCGAACCCAGGCAAGCTCGGTCGAGCCACCGCCGATGTCGAACAGCAGCGCCCGCCGCCCGCCGTCAGCCAGCAGCGGGGTGCAGCTCTCCAGCGCCAGCTCGACCTCTTCGCGGGAGGAAATGATGCCGATGTCGAGACCGGTCTCGTCCTTCACCCGGGCGAGGAACTCGCTGCCATTGGCGGCGCGCCGGCAGGCTTCGGTGGCGATGGCGCGCAGCCGCCGGACGGGGCGGCGGGCGAGGCGGGCGGCACAGGCGTGCAGCGCCGCGAGCGCTCGCTCCATCGCGACCGGGCTGAGCCGGCCCGTCTGGTGCAGCCCTTCGCCGAGGCGGACGATGCGGCTGAAGCTATCGAGGACGCGGAAGCCGTCGCCCGAGGGGGCAGCCACCAGCATGCGGCAGTTGTTGGTGCCGAGGTCGAGGGCGGCGAAGGCGGGGCCGGACAACCGCCGAGCCTCGGTGGCCTGCTGGTTGCCGGCGTCGGCCAGGGAGTGGGCATTCCGCAGCATCATCGCTGTATTGTCATCCGTGGCTGCCAGCCCGGGCAAGGGTCGTTGGGCAGGTGTCGGGGATTTCATGTGGGCATGGCCTGCCGGCTGCCAAGTCATCCATGCTGCAATCCCGGACAGCCGAGGGAGACCAACCATGAACGCCGTGGCCGACGTCGCGAGCACCCCGCATCTGTCGCGCAAGCAGATGCGCAGCATCATCGACCGCTATCGCGTGACCTCCGGCAACGGCTTCCGGCTGAAGGACCACGACCCGGCCGACACGGCAGGGCATCTGCTGGCGAAGCCGCAGGCGGCTGCCATGCTCGCCCACGGTGTGCAGCGCCTGGCGGAGCTGCAGGAGAAGCTCTACGCGCAGAACGCCTGGGCGATGCTGTGCGTGCTGCAGGCGATGGATGCCGCCGGCAAGGACAGCACGATCAAGCACGTGATGTCGGGGGTGAACCCGCAGGGCGTGCAGGTGACCAGCTTCAAGACACCGGGGACGGACGAGCTGGCGCACGACTTCCTGTGGCGCTCCAATCGCGCGCTGCCGGCGCGCGGACAGATCGGCATCTTCAACCGCAGCCACTACGAGGAGGTCCTCGTCGTCCGGGTGCATCCGGAGTTCCTCGAGCGGCAGCATCTGCCGAAGGAGCTGGTGGGCAGGCGGCTGTGGGAGCAGCGGCTCGAGGCGATCGCGGCGTTCGAGCGCTACCTCACGCGGCAGGGCACGGTGGTGCTGAAATTCTTCCTCAACGTATCGCGGCAGGAGCAGAAGCGCCGGTTCCTCGAACGGCTGCAGGAGAAGGACAAGCACTGGAAGTTCAGCACCAGTGATCTGGCCGAGCGCGAATTCTGGGACGACTACCAGCGCGCCTACCAGGCGGCGATCGCCGCCACCGCCACGCCGCATGCGCCATGGTTCGTGGTGCCGGCAGACAACAAATGGTTCACCCGGCTGATCGTCGTCGCCGCGATGATCGAGACGCTGGAGGCGCTGGACCTGAAGCTTCCCGCGCTGAGCGCGGAGCGGCAGGCGGCGCTGGAGGCGGCGCGGCGGAAGTTGGAGGGGGAGAGGGAGTAGGGAGCGAAGTCAGGCGCTTGGTAGCCATCTGATGGATGGCCGATCACAACCCCGGAGCGGAAGCCCCGCGGTCGAATGTTTGGCGGGCAGAAGAGACCCGTTGCGGCCGTCTCCGGGAGGTCATTAAGATTCTTGCCCGACATAAATGCTTTGGTATAAGAGTTGCGAGGTGCTCGCCTGTCCGAAGGGCAGTAAATCAGAAACGCGTAAAGGGTATAGCTTCACCATGGACCGGCCGCTGTTGCGATGGGCGGGCAGCAAACGGGTTCAGCTTCCGCTTATCGAGCGATTCTGGCCGGGCAGCTTTGCACGGTACCTCGAGCCATTTTGTGGTTCATGCGCCGCATTGTTTCACAGGCGGTCGCATCCAGCAGTGATGAATGACATTAACCCTGAGTTGATCAATTTCTGGAGGGTCATCAAGCTTCGGCCGCGCGAGCTTCACGCAGCAGCCGACATGCTGCCGAATTCGGAGCGAACCTATTACAAGATGAGAGCGCTTGAACCGACGGAGTTGCCAGATCTCGATCGGGCAGTGCGGTTTTTCTATCTGAACAGGTACTCCTTCAATGGGCTATACCGCACCAACCGCTTCGGGACGTACAATGTGCCCTATGGCGGCAGACGTTGTGGTACACTGCCTCCACTGGCGGCATTCCTGACGCACTCTGAAGCCCTTGAGGCAGTAGACTTCTCCTGCGCTGATTTTGAAGGCTTCCTCATGGACTCTGCCCGGGAGGATGACTTCGTCTACTTGGATCCTCCATACGCGGTAAAGGGCAGCAGGGTATCAGGCGAGTACGATCAGAGATCCTTTCGGCATTCCGACTTCGAGCGACTGGTTCCGCTGCTAGAATTGCTTAATACGATTGGCGCGAAGTTTCTCTTGAGCTACGCTGCGGACGAGCGCGTTGCCAAGGCACTTAGCACCTATCTGCGGGGCCAGTATGGTGTCCGACGGCGCATATCTGGATTCCGGCACGGACGCACTGTGACGGATGAGATCGTGTTCTCCAATTACGAGCCAGCATCTTGACGGTACACCTCGCAATAATCAGCGATCTACACGTCGGCACAAAGGCCAGGCGGCATGATCTGCGCCCTGGGCATCCCCCGGAGTCTTGGCCCGCGCCGTATATCGAGGAATTCAGAGACTTCGTGCAGGCAGAGCACCTGACGGCGGAATACCTGTTGCTGCCCGGTGATATTTCGAACCAAGCGAGTCCAGAGGAATATCGGTTGGCGGCAGAAAAGATAGTCGCGATCGCTGATATGCTGAAGTGCCCGCGCGAACACATTGTCCTTGTGCCCGGGAACCATGATGTGTGCTGGCCTGTTCAAAGGCTGGGAGGATCATTCTGGCAGGCCAAAAAATTCCTACCCATGTACGAGATCCTCACACCAGGTCTTGGGTTAGACAGCAAGGATTATGAGCCTCTGTTCAACCCTCCGTACGCCGTCGTCAAGGAATTAGGCGATCTGCTTTTCGTATTGGTCAACTCCGCCTGCAAGGACGATTACGTTGAGCCTGGCACGGGTGGAACCAAGCCACATCACGGATCCTTCGCCCTGGAGAGTGCCAAGCACCTGTGCGCGCAGGTCGATAGAATAAGGGGCCACCGCCCCAAGTTCGCAATCTTGCTGACGCATCACCACGTCCTTCCGATGACAGATCCCGATCCGTATTGGGAGGACTTCAGCATGATGAATAATAGCGACATCCTTTTTGATTTTATCGCCAAGGCCGGAATCGATCTGGTGGTGCACGGACACAAGCACTGGCCGCGATTCCGCCCGCATCACGAGGCGCCGAGATCTCTGGTCACAGTCCTGAGCGCCGGTTCGTTTTCTGCCGAGATCCACGAGTCTCTTTCGGCAAAAGTGTTTAATAAATTCCATGTCGCGGAGCTGCGCGAGCGCGATATGGTCGGTAACGCCTGCGGCTTCGTCTGGTCCTGGTCGTACTACGGTGGCCACGGTTGGAAGCGGAGCGTTCCGGAGAACGGAATCACACATAAAGAGCCGTTTGGCTACTATCGACAGGCGGAGGAAGTCCTAACGGACGTCAGACATGCACACGCCACGGCCAAGGACTCCACGACTGGACCGCTTGAGTTAGCTGCCATCCTGGCACGCGTGCCGAACGCCGACTATATTCCGGATCAGATGCTGGACGAGGCCGTCGTGTTGCTCGTCAAAGAGGTGGACGCACAGCTCCTCACGGACTCGGCGTCTGGTAAGAGGTATATTTACCATGGCTAGCGCATCAATACTCAACGAGCAACGCAACATCTTCGAGGTCGACAACGCCCGCAACCAGTACGAGCAGCAGCTGCCAGCGACCTTTGTGCCGACCGAGATCTATTGGCGGCTATTTTCGGCTAAAAACCAAGTGCTCGTGGGGACTCGTGGTTCTGGAAAAACCGCAGTCCTAAAAATGCTCTCGCTTCCATACCTGTTGAACTTCGAGGACGACACCGCATACGAATTCATCAGGAGACAGAGTTTCCTAGGAATATATATCCCCGTGACCACGCTATGGCTGGGACCCATCAAGTCAAGGCTCTGGGCCAATTCTGAAGAAAAAGGACGTGAGTTTCTCTGGCACTTCTCTATAGCAGCCTGTCAGGCGCTGACAAAGACAATCGAAGCCGCATTGTCGGCCTATATCCGCGATGCTCCTAATCGTCTTGCGGCCCACGCCCAAATCATCTCCAGACTCACACTCATCTGGTTCCCGGGGGATGCAGCGACGCGCTGCGCGTCGTTCCAGGATCTCCGCGAAAGACTTGGCCAGCTACCGCTCGAAAAGAATCTGTTCGAATCGTCCCAGTTTCTGAATCCGCAGGACAATCAAGCGGCCAAATTCTTAGGTGGTACCAGATTCTATTCGCCCGTGCTGGACGCTTTTTTGCACGGCGTAGCAGCCGTACAGACTGTGCTCGGCCTCTCTGATGACAAAACGTCCTGGCTCATCTGCCTGGATGAGGTGGAGACGCTTGATGCAGACTGTCAAGCTGTCATCAACTCCTTCATGCGTTCCGACTTCGGCAACCGCTATTTTAAGATTGCCACCTTGCCCTACGCTCACAAGACGCTCCGTACTAATTTGGATGCACCACTCCAAGTAGGCCACGACTTCGAATACGTATGGATGGATGACGATCCAGCCACTCACGAAAATGCGCTTCGCGGGGCCGTTGGCGACTATACGTCGTCCACCTTCGCGAGGATGCTGTACAATAAGCGACGATCGACTGCGGCAGGAGCGTATAGCCGATACAATCTGGATCGCCTGCTCGGGAAGAATAGTATTCTAAGTCCAGTCGAGCTACTTCAGGATTCCCGTCGTCATAAAGATGCCAGCACCATCGTTCACACTTTTGAAGAGCTCGCCAAGGACCACTTTAACGAACTGACCCTCCGAAGGACACTGCGGTTGCGGCGTATTGCCGTGGCCTCCGGCGACGACTCGGCAGCAATTAACTCGGAATTTGGTGATCAGGTTCTTCGCAAGGCGTTGGGGTTCTTGCTTTTAAGAGACGCAATTCGGGCTAGGCGGGGTAGCACAAAGATTGACGTCTATTCGGGCGCAGAAATGCTCATACGCTTGGCTGATGGCAACCCACGTACAATGATCCGCCTACTAAACTCGATGCTAAGGAACAGTGGTTGGGAAAGCACCTCGGCGAACCCGGTAATATCGCGCAGCCACCAGCACGAGACTTCGACCAGATTCTCCAAGGCAGTGGTGGAGAGAACGAGATCGGAAGAGGAGGTAGGCCAGGCGCTCTATGGACTACTGACACGAATCGGAAGCGGGCTACGCGGCATGTTCCACAACGGAAGGATCGGGAGCGACTTCGTCGGCCAGGTCATTTTTGACTCTAGCCAATTTGGACAATTCCGACTCGAAATTGAGCTGGGAATTCAACTCGGCTTACTGCGCGTCGATATCCGACCTGGGGCTGATTTCGTGCTCCCCACCGACGGTGGTACATTTCGCTTGTCCTATTGCTTGAGTCCAGCCTTCAGCCTCGTGCCGAGACGGGGGCGGCCCGCGTCGCTTCTCAATGTCATCGGGAGTGGTCCTATTGAACAGCCGGGGTTCGACTTCAGTGCGCCGGCTTAACCGACTCTCGCTCATCGACCGACGACAGGACGAGGTCGACTGGCCGCGCGTGGCGTGTGCTATCTTTGCCTGCGGAACCGAGACAAGATGCGTCGCCCTGTTCTCTCAATTGCCTCAGCTGCTGGACGAGCAGGCGCTCGTATTGGAATTCGACGGTCAACACATGGACGATCAGCTTGCGGCAAGCCGACAATTCTTCGCGAAGCGAGTTAGGAGCGACCAGTTTTTCGCCCCCGGCGCAGATGTCCTCGCCTTGATAGAATGCATCCTTCGCATCGTTGCACGGGCCCGGAACGATGCAAACCTTATCTTCGTTGACATTTCATCGATGCCGAGGTTATGGTATCTGAGCATCATTGTTTGGTTCAGATACTCATCCTATGCATCAACTCACAAACTTATCCTAGGCTATTCTGGCGGTTTGTATCCCGAGCCCTACCCCGAGCGCCAGATTATGGAGCTTCGCAGCGTAGCGGGAACCGGCGGATATTACGATGCTTCACAGCCAGTCATTGCTATCGTAAATGTCGGTTTTGACGCAGGTGCTGCATTAGCTATCGAGGACCGGATCGAGCCAGAGAAGATAATTGCCGTCATAGTGAGAACAGACAAATTCGAGCAGGAGCTGTCTCTTTCTGAGACACTGAACGAGGAATTTCTCACGCGCGCGGACATCAAGGTTTATCTCCCTCACCTCTCGTTCTCGCAGCCATATAGAGGAATATGCGAGCTATTAGCGCCGATCAATGACGTGAATGTCGTCTGTGTGCCACTCGGCCCGAAGACCCACGTCGTGGCGCTCGCTTTGGCGGGGCTTGTATTTCCACGTGCCACCTCGATCCACCTAATCTCTAAGTACAGTCGCCCGTTTCGGGCGGACCCCAGTGGCCAGGTCTGTTTTGGCGAATTGACCGCAATCCTCGAGCAGTAAACGCCGGAAGTTTCGCCGTCCCTCGCTACGCGGTCCTGAGTGTCCGTCCGGAAGGTTTGCGAGTCTTTTGAGTCAGTTAGGCGGGGTGGCTTGAACGCATCGAATCAACTGTGATTCTATCGCGGACACCGATTCGCGAGGTGCCATATGTGGACGACCGAGAACCGCCCCCGGTACGACCGGGACAAGCCGCGCTAAGCACGGCTACCAAGCGTCTGCTTCTCACCCCCTACCCCCCACCTGCCCGCCAACCCGCCGCCGTATCATGGTCGGGGTGCTGGAAGTTGCTGATCCGCGACAGATCCTCCGGCGCACCGGCCTCGCCGGTCCGCCGCGCGGGCAACGCCGCCAGCATCGCCGGATCGAAGCTGGCCCAGCGGCTCTCTACACCGTCCACCTGGGACAGCGTCACCGCCTCCGGCGTGTCCAGACTGCCGATCGTCACGCTGATCGAGCCGGAACGCCTGATGTAGCGGAAGCCGAGCGGCGTGCCGCAGCCCGCGCAGAAGTCGCGCTCCGCGGCCGAGGAACTGCGGAACGTGCCTGGCGCGCCGCGGGTCCAGGCAAAGTCCTGCGTGGCCACGTTGGCCCAGGCCTTGAACGGCCCGCCGACCGCCTTCTGGCACATGCGGCAATGGCAGATGCCGGCGCGCTCCGGCCTGGCGAACAGCGCATAGCGGACGGCGCCGCACTGGCAGCCGCCGGTCAACACGGGCTTGCGCTGTTCGCTCATCGGTGCCTCCGATCCGCTACTGCACGATCATGCCTGTCAGTAGATAAGCCTGCGCCATCACCAGCAGACCGACCAGACACGCCAGCGCGATCGAGTGCCAGAACACGAAGCGCAGGATCGAGCCTTCGTGGCCGAACCAGTTGGTCGCGGTGGATGCCACGACGATGGACTGGGCATCGATCATCTTGCCCATCACGCCGCCCGAGGAATTCGCAGC
>JBGPND010000011.1:0-55543 GCA_041487355.1 Acetobacteraceae bacterium
AGCACGTAGTGGAAATGCGCTATTACGTAGTAGGTGTTGTGCACGATCTGGTCGATGCCGGCATTGGCCACCACGACGCCGGTGACGCCGCCGATGGTGAACACAAACAGGAAGCCGATCGCCCACAGCATCGGCGTCTTGAACTCGATCGAGCCGCCCCACATCGTCGCGATCCACGAGAATATCTTGATGCCGGTCGGTACCGCGATGACCATCGTGGCGGCCATGAAGTAGGCGCGCGTGTCGACGTCGATCCCCGAGATGAACATGTGGTGCGCCCACACCACGAAGCCGATCACGCCGATCGCCACCATGGCATAGGCCATGCCGAGATAGCCGAAGATCGGCTTGCGGCTGAAGGTCGAGATCACGTGGCTGATGATGCCGAAGCCCGGCACGATCATGATGTAGACTTCGGGGTGGCCGAAGAACCAGAACAAATGCTGGAACAGCACCGGGTCGCCGCCGCCTGACGGGTCAAAGAAGGCGGTGCCGAAATTGCGGTCGCAGATCAGCATGGTGATCGCGCCGGCCAGCACCGGGATCGACAGCAGCAGCAGGAATGCCGTGACCAGAATGCTCCAGACGAACAGCGGCATCTTGTGCAGCGTCATGCCCGGCGCGCGCATGTTGAAGATGGTCGTGATGAAGTTGATCGCGCCGAGCAGCGAGCTGGCGCCGGCCAGGTGCAGCGCGAACAGCGTGCAGTCCATGCCGATGCCCGGCTCGTAGGTCGGGTTCGACAGCGGCGGATAGAGTGTCCAGCCGGAGCCCGACTCGCCCATGAACAACCCGGTCATGATCAGGATGAAGGCCGGCGGCAGCAGCCAGAAGCTGATGTTGTTCAGCCGGGGGAACGCCATGTCCGGCGCGCCGATCAGCAGGGGGACGAACCAGTTGCCGAACCCACCGATCGCCGCCGGCATCACGGAGAAGAAGATCATCAGCAGCCCGTGGGACGTGATGATCGTGTTCCACTCCTGCCCGTCGCTCACGACGTGGCTGCCCGGGAAGTTGAGCTGGGCGCGCATGATCTCCGACAGGATGCCGCCGACCACGCCGCCGACCACCGCGAAGCTCAGGTAGAGCGTGCCGATGTCCTTGTGGTTCGTGCTGCACAGCCAGCGAACGAAGAAGCTGGGCTTGTGATCATGATGATCGTGGGCATGGTCGTGGGTGGTTGCCGACATCGTCCGTCTCCTTCACGCACCGACCCGCCGGGTCAGCGCTGAACTCCTGCCGTGGCCAAAAGGCGCGGCTCGCTCGTCCCCCGGGACAACCCCGGATCCAGTCCGGGGCCGGGGGCTGGCTCTGCGGCATCCGAGAACTTGGTCTTCGCCTCGTTCAGCCAGGCGTCGAATTCCTGCGGGGACACGGCGTGCACGACGATTGGCATGCGGCTGTGGTTGGTGCCGCAGATCTGGTTGCACTCGCCGTAGAACACGCCCGGCTTGTCCACCCGGAACCAGGTTTCGATCGTCCGTCCGGGAATCGCATAGCGCTGAACGCCAAGCGATGGAACGAACCAGCTATGGATGACGTCCGCACTGGTCTGCAGCACGCGGATGTTCTTGCCCACCGGGACGACGAGCTGGTTATCGACATCGAGCATGCGGAGCTGACCAGGCTTCAGCTGATCATCCGGAATGACGTAGCTCGAGAAGTCGATGTTGTTCTTGTCCGGGTAGCTGTATTCCCAGTACCACTGATGCGCCGTCACCTTGATCGTCAGGTCGGCGTCGCGCGTCCGGTCCTCGTAGTAGACCAGGCGGAACGACGGGATCGCCATCACCACGAGGATCAGCACGGGGATCACGGTCCAGGCGATCTCGAGCAGCGTGTGGTGAGCGGTCCGGCTCGGCACCGGGTTGCGCTTCGCGTTGTAGCGCCACATCACCCAGACCAGCAGCCCGGTGACGAACAGCGTGATCAGCGTGATGATCACCAGCACCAGGTTGTGCAGATCGATCTGCTGCTGCTTCACCGGCCCAAAGGCCGGCTGCATGCCCATCTCCCACGGCCGCGGCGCGCCAACCACCTGGGCCAGCGCCACCCCGCCCGGGGCCGCCATGATCATCAGCAATGCGGCGAGCAGCCGCCGGTATCGCAACATCGGCCGATCCATCCCGCTTCGGTCCCCCATCCGGACCCGTCCCGGGCCGGCTCTCAGGAATGTGGGCCTACCGGACCATGTGCGCGAGATCAAGGTCCCGCTCCGCACATATCAGGGCAATCGAGTGAATGATGGAAAGGCAGGCGCTTACCTGAAGGTCCGCGCACCGCGCCTCCTGATACTGTCTTCACCGCTCGTGTTTTCACTCGTCACCCCCGCGAAAGCAGGGGGCCAGCGGCTGGGCCCCCGCTTTCGCGGGGGTGACGAAAGACTTCGGGGGTGACGAGTGACTTTCAGGCGTTCACTCGATTGCCCTGCCCCACATATCGACGGCGCAGCGACGGACTGCCGGATCGATCCTCTTGTCAGGCCCGAGGACCGCCATGACATGTCGCCTCGGGTTTCGCCCCAGGCGACATGTCAGTTCCGGAGCCGCACCAGGTTGAAGATGCCGAATGGCGGTAGCGGCTTCGAGGTGCTGCGAACCAGGTCCTCGGGCGAAAACAGCTCTTCCGCCGCGAAATCCGGATGCCAGCCGAGCGCGCGCGACGCCGGCGCCATGGCCCGCTCGATCCACCAGCGCGGCCCCTTCTCCGCCCGGAAATGGTTGACGAAAAGGATGTTCCCGCCTGGCCGCACCACTCGGCGCATCTCGGCCAGCAGGGCGCTCGGATGCGGCACCACCGAGGCCACGAACATCGCCACCGCGATGTCGAACGAAGCGTCCGCGAAATCGGTTGCCTCCGCGTCCAACTCGCGCAACGCCTCGACGTTGGCGAGCCTCAGCTCCGCCACGCGCTTGTGGGCCTGGGCCAGCATCTCCGCGGAGAGGTCGATGCCGGTGATCCGCTTCATGGGCAGATAGTGCGGCAAGGCCAAGCCGGTCCCTACGCCCACTTCGAGCACGCGGCTGCCCGGCATGCGGTTTGCCAACTCGACGGCGCGGCGACGGCCGATCGTGGATACGCCGCCGAACACGACGTCGTAGAATCCAGCCCAGCGCTTGTAGGCGGCACGGACGTCATCGGCGTCCAGGGCGACGCGCGGAGCGAAGCTGCGGCGTGGCGACTCCTGGGTGTGGCTCATGGGCTGCTAGTTCCTTCCAGTCGCTGCCTAGACGCCGCGGGCGAGCCGCGCAAGCCCGTATCTGTGGTAAATCGCGGCTATCACGCTTCAAACCCCCGATGCGGCATCGCACCAAGCCTCCAGATCCTCTCGGACAGGGGGGCGGGCCAGGCGCAGCCGATGTCGTACACGGCGTACGCGCGTGCCCTCCGCCGCGTCGGTGGCATGCCGCCGACGCCCAGGGTCGACCCGTTCACCCGGCCGGCTGGTTGCGAACCACCGTTACCAGCCGCCGCAGCCGCAGATCTAGTCCGACTGGGTGAGGTTCACCGCAGCGGTACGGCCATTCTGCTGCTCCTCGACCTCGAAGCCGATCTTCTGACCCTCGTTCAGGCTTCTCAACCCCGCCTTCTGCACGGCGCTGATATGGACGAACACATCCTTTCCGCCGGTATCCGGGGCGATGAAGCCGTAGCCTTTGGTGGGGTTGAACCACTTAACGGTGCCCTTGGGCATCGACGCGCTGCCTTTCTGCCTGTGGGCGGGACGCCTCCGGTGAGACGGCCGCCCAATTGTATGGAAGCGCGACGGACCAGTCCGTGACGCCCCCACCCCTGCGGCAGGAGCCCGTCATTGTTGTTACCGAGTGGACGGTATTGCCTGCCGAAAGCAACGATACGCGGCCCCACCCTTCCTCGCAATCAATCCTACAGCGGGCCGGCAAGAAACCTTGCGCGCGGGTTTTCGCCGCGGCGGGCGGGCGGTGGCGGCGGAAAGCGCTTGCATCCCAGGAAAGCGCTTGCATCCCACTGGCGACCGCGCCATGTCGTTGGCAGCGGACGCTGGAACCACTAGATTGGCGCGAATACGCCGGCGAGGGTTCGGAGCCGATGGGGCGCCGCGGCCAGCCCGCTTGGAGGACTCATGGGTAGCTTCAGCATTTGGCACTGGATGGTGGTGCTGCTGGTCGTGTTGCTGCTGTTCGGAGGCGGCAAGGTCAGCAGCCTGATGGGCGACTTCGCGAAGGGCATCAAGTCCTTCAAGAAGAACATGGCGGAGGGCGACGACGCCTCCATGGAAGCCAGCGCCGACAAGCCGGCGGGGACGATAGCGGGCCCGGGCGGGCAGGCGACGCCGGCCGGAAGGGAGCACACCGCAGCGCATTAGCCGTCCTCAGCCACCAGTCGTCAGACCCGACCAGACGGGCTTAGTCTGGTCCGCGGCAACAAGACGACTGGGGACTGATCCATGGCCACGCACCGCCTTGCCGCTACGCCGGAGACCGTCCGGTGGGGCACCTTTGATGCTGCCTACAAGCCGCTGATCACCATCAATTCGGGCGACACGGTCGTGCTGGAATGCGTCTCCGGCGGGCCGGAGGTCATGCCACCGCCCGCCTCAGGGCTTCGCATCCCGCCGGCCCTGGCGGCGATCCATGCGGCCAATATCCCCCGTGTCGGCGGCCACATCCTGACCGGCCCGGTCGCCGTGACCGGGGCACAGCCCGGCGACATGCTCGAAGTGCATATCGACCGGATCGAGCTCGGTGCCGACTGGGGCTATTGCGGCTTCCGCCCCCTGCTCGGGACCCTGCCCGAGGACTTTCCCGAGCGGTTCCTCAGCCATATCCCAGTCGATCGGGCATGTCGGGCGGCGCGTCTGCCCTGGGGCACGGAACTCGCGCTGGCGCCTTTCTTCGGCGTGATGGGTGTGGCGCCGCAGCCCAACTACGGCACGATCTCCACCAAGGAGCCGCGGGAGCATGGCGGCAACCTCGACAACAAGGAGCTCGGCGAGGGTGCGACGCTGTATCTGCCGGTCTGGGTGGAAGGTGCGAATTTCTCGGCCGGCGATGGCCATGGCGTGCAGGGCGACGGGGAAGTCTGCATCAACGCCCTGGAAATCTGCCTGACGGGCACGTTCACCCTGACCCTGCATAAGGGCGGCGGGCCCCGCGCACCGCTGCTGAGCTATCCGCGGGCGGAGACCGCGACCCACTACATCACCATGGGCATGAACGAGGATCTCGACCTCGCGATGAAACAGGCGCTGCGCGAGATGATCGCCTTCATCACCAGCCGCACCAACCTCTCCCGCAACGAGGCCTACCAGTTCTGCTCTCTGGCAGTGGACTTCCACGTGACGCAAACGGTGAACGGCGAAAAGGGGATCCACGGGCTGCTGCGCAAGGGATTGTTGTTCTAGCCTCGGTTTTCCACAAGTTTTTGTGGTTATCCACGATTGATGTGTTGACGGCAGCCTCTAGCTGTATACCATATCTTGTGGTTACACCGTCAAGGGAACCACGAGATGGAGTGGGCCGAGGAAACGATCGTCCGCCTGCGGGCGCTGTGGGAGGAAGGACTCTCGACCGCCGAGATCGGCAGGCGGCTTGGAGTCTCGAAAAACGCCGTGGTCGGCAAGGCGCACCGGCTCGAATTGCCGGCCCGGCCCTCGCCGATCCGCCGCGACGGATCGGGCGGTGGTGCGCCGCGCCGCTCGACGCCGCGCCGTGTCGCCGGCCCGACCCTGCCGCCGCTTTCCAGTACTGGCCTCATCACCGCGTCAGGCCCGGCGATTGTGGCAAACGCTCCGCCGCTGGCACCCAAGCCCACGCCGGTGCCGCCGCCGGCACGCGTGCAGCCTCCCGCGCCGCGGCCCTATGGCCGTGTCGTCACCTGTTGCTGGCCAATCGGCGAGCCGGGAACACGCAGCTTCCGCTTCTGCGATGCCGAGTCCGTGCCGGCGAAGCCGTATTGCGCGGACCATGCGCAACTGGCCTACGTGAAGGTGCGCGACCGCCGCGAGGACGCTGCCTGAGGACTACTCGCTGGCCGCCAGACGGATCGCCCGCGGCGTCGCGGCCATCAGCTGGTCATGCGAGGCGGGCCGCTCGGAGCGGATGAAGCCGTAGGACGGGTAGTCGGTCACGCCCATCTCCCCGGTCGGCGGCCACCAGACCCGCACCGTGGACCAATCGTTGGCCGACGAGACGTCGATCACCGGCTGATCCGCGCTCACCCGATGGTGCACCCAGTTCGCCTGCGTCACCAGGATCTGGCGGCGGCCAAGCACCCGCGACACCACCGCAACGTGACCGCTCGGCAGACGGCCCGAGCGGCGGAACACCAGCACGCTGCCTACCGCTGGCGTGCCGCCGCGGCTGTATCGACCGTCCGCCTCCGGCCACCAGTCGGCGGCGGCGCCCCATAGGCGGACGCCGCTCAGCTCGCGCGCGAAGGGTGCGCAGTCCAGCGGGACGGATCCGCCGACATAGTCGCCTACTCGCGGACCGGTCGCTGGACCTCGCGAGGCACAGGCCGACAAGGCCAGCAGCCCAGCCAGGAGCGGGGCCCAATGGGGGAGCACTCGCATACGCCCTCGCGTGTGATGCACTTACCGGGAGTTTATCAATGAATTTGTCGAAATGATGCAAGAACCGACTGATCAGGCGCGCTTTTCCGGCAGGCCGAGCAAGATGTGCAGGACATAGTCGGTGTGCGCGCCGACCGCCGGACCGGGCCAGCCGATGGCGGCGTCGGGTGGATCGCCGTCCAGGCGGATCGCCGGGCCGGGATGCAGGGTGCGGCCGGTCAGCGGTTCGTCCACCGCCCGCACCGACTTGCGGACCAGGAAATGCGGATCACCGGCTTGTCGCGATACGACCCGTCCTGGCCGTAGCCGGAGATGCGCGCGATCACCAGGCGCAAATTGGCCGCGTGCAGAAGGGCGCGGCGATGTAGTGGCCGATCTCCAGCACCTTCAGGCCGACCAGCGGGCCGGCGCGTGCAGGCAGGGGTGACATCTTGCACTCCAGTGTCGTGAAAAAGTGATCATTGCGGGGTGGCAAATCCGCCAGGCAACACGGTGTCGTTACCACTTCATAAGCTTTTGCCGCCCATATTGCGCATGACGGAGCCGGCTTCGGCCGGCGTTCTGTTTCCTCCCCGATGTCGCGCCCCATTCGCGGTGCGCGGCCCCCTTGAGGCGGTGCGGTCCGAAGCTGCACCGCCTCTTTTTTTCTTCCGACTTCCGCCAGCGCGCGCACGGTCGCATGATTGCGGGCATCAGTTGGGAGAAGGCCATGGACAAAGAACTGATCGCGAAGCTGGCGCAGGCCGCCGGCCTGGACAGGGCGCTGGCGGAGTTCCCGGACGATGTCGCCGTTGCGGCCGAACAGGCGCTGGGGAACAAGGACGCCGTCGCCTATCCGGCCGATCCCGCCGCCGAACCCTGGCCGCCGATGCGCGCGGGAACCGGACTATGAGCGAGCTGCACTGGCTGAGCGCCGCGGAGGCCGTACGCGCATTCGCTGCCCGCCGCCTCTCGCCGGTCGAGCTGCTGACCGCGCTGCTGGCGCGCATCGAGCGGCTCGACCCGAAGCTGCATGCCTTCATCCGGCTCGATGCCGACACCGCCATGGATGCCGCGCGTGCCGCCGAAGCCGAGATCGCCGCGGGACGCGTGCGTGGGCCCCTGCATGGGGTGCCGGTCGGCGTGAAGGACATCATCGACGTCGCCGGGTTGCCGACCACATGCCATTCGAAGATCCTGGTCGACAACGTGGCCGCGGCGGATGCGGTGGTGATCGCGAAGCTGCGCCAGGCCGGCGCGATCATCCTGGGCAAGCTGTCCACCCACGAATTCGCCATCGGCGGCCCCAGCTTCGATCTGCCCTTCCCGCCCGCGCGCAATCCGTGGAACCCCGATCACCATCCGGGCGGTTCGTCGTCCGGCTCCGGCGCCGGAGTGTGCGCCGGTTTGTTTCCGCTCGCGCTCGGCTCCGACACCGGCGGCTCGGTGCGCAATCCGGCCTCCGCCTGCGGCATCGTCGGGCTGAAGCCGACCTATGGCCTAGTGTCGCGGCGCGGCGTGTTCCCGCTGTCGTTCACGCTCGATCATGTCGGGCCGCTCGCGCGCACGGTGGTGGACTGCGCGCTGTTGCTGGACGCGATCGCCGGGCACGACCCGGCCGACCCAGGGAGTGCGGCTTCGAGCGCGCGGTATTTCGGGCGCATGCTGGATCGCGGCGTGCGCGACCTGCGGGTGGGTTTCGTCCGGCATTTCCACGAGATCGACAAGCCGGCGCATCCCGAGGTGACGGCGGCGGTGGAGGACGTGGCGCGAGTGCTGCAGGCCGAGGGGGCGGAGGTGCGTACCGTCTCCCTGCCGTCGCTCAACGAGTTCGCCGCGGTGAATCGGGTGATCCTGTGCAGCGAGGCCTGGTCGATCCACGCGCCCTGGCTGCGTTCGCGCCCCGGCGATTATGGCCAGCTCGCGCGCCAGCGGCTGATGCCGGGCGCCTTCATGAATGCCGGCGACTATGTCGGCGCGCAGCGTCGGCGGCTGCAGATGATCGCGGCGGTAGAGGAGCTGTTCCGCGATTGCGACGTGCTGCTGTGTGCGAGCTCGATGGAACCGGCGAGCCGCATCGAGGACGCGGCGGAGACCGCGCGCACCTATCCGCGCCAGGCGCGCACGCCGTTCAACGTGACCGGCCATCCGGCGCTGGCGATGATGGCGGGCTTGTCGGATGCGGGGCTGCCGCTGTCGGTGCAGTTCGTCGGCCGGTATTTCGACGACGCGACGGTGCTGCGCGTCGCCGCCGCGTATGAGCGCGGCACCGAGTGGCACAAGAAGCGGCCGCCGATCGGGTGAGGACATCCGCTGCCCCCTCCCCAACCCTCCCCCGGTGCGCGGGAGAGGGTTGGGGAGGGGGCGGGCTAGCAACGCAATGACGGGCGCCATCTCATGATCCTCGACACCTCCGGCCCGACCTCCCGCGTCTATTTCTCGCAGCGCCTGCGGCTGCACTATGTCGATTGGGGCAATCCTTCCGCGCCGCCGCTGATCCTGCTGCATGGCGGGCGCGACCATTGCCGCAACTGGGACTGGGTGGCCGCCGCGCTGCGCGACCAGTACCACATCATCGCCCCGGACCTGCGCGGACATGGCGACTCCGCCTGGTCGGCGTCCGGCCACTACACGATGGCGGGCTACATCTACGACCTGGCACAGCTCATCCATCAGCAGGAACTGGCACCGGTCTCCATCATCGCCCATTCGCTCGGGGGCAACGTCGCACTGCGCTATGCCGGCATCTATCCCGAAGCCGTGCACCGCCTGGTGGTGATCGAAGGCCTCGGCCCCGGCCCGCGCCCGCCCGGCGCCAAACCGGGAAGACCGATCGATGAACACATGCGCGCCTGGATCGACGAGCAGCGCTCGCTCTCCGGCCGGCTGCCGCGGCGCTATGCCTCGATCGAGGACGCGCTGCGCCGCATGCAGGAGGAGAACCCGCATCTCTCCGCCGAGCAGGCGCGGCACCTCACGCAGCACGGCGTGAACCAGAACGAGGACGGCAGCTATAGCTGGAAGTTCGACAATTACGTCCGCGTCTGGCCGCCGTATGACATGACACGCGAGGAGATCGCGACATTGTGGTCGCGCATCGCCTGCCCGACGTTGCTGGTATACGGCAAGGAAAGCTGGGCGAAGAACCCGGCGGAGGACGGCCGGGCCGGCTATTTCCGCGACGCGCGCGTGCTGGGCGTGGATGGTGCGGGGCACTGGGTGCACCACGATCGCCTTGAGGTGTTCCTTGAGGCGGCGCGTGGGTTCCTCGCCTGACCGGCAGCGTTAACAGATTATTCTCGTTCTGGACCGACAAACGCACTCTCCTGGACCTCCAGGCGGTGCGACAAAATGTCCCTCGTCACCCCACGCCGTGCTGCTTCGTACACCCTCCCGCTTGCGGGACAGGTGCAGGACAAACGCCGAGCCCCATGAGCTCGGCGATCATCTCCAGCGCGGACGCATCGCGCATCGCCATACCCGCGGAAGACGCGGACGTCGCCGCGCTCCGCCGCAGCGTGGTCGCCAAGCTGACCTACGCGGTCGGCCGCGACCCGATCGTCGCCACCGACCGGGACTGGTTCATCGCGACGGCACTCGCGGTGCGCGACCATGTCATCGAGCGATGGATGGCATCCACGCGGGCCAACTACACATCCCAGCGCAAGCGGGTCTACTACCTGTCGCTCGAATTCCTGATCGGCCGGCTGCTGTTTGACTCGCTGAACAATCTGGGCCTCGCCGGACGCATGCGCCTGGCACTCGCCGAGCTTGGCGTCGATTTCGACCGGCTGCGCGAACTCGAGCCCGACGCTGCACTGGGCAACGGCGGCCTCGGCCGGCTCGCCGCCTGCTTCATGGAGAGCATGGCCACACTCTCCATTGCCGCACACGGCTACGGCATCCGCTACGATCACGGGATGTTCCGCCAGGTCATCCAGGATGGCTGGCAACGGGAGTATCCCGAGGACTGGCTGTCATTCGGCAATCCCTGGGAAGTGGCCCGGCCCGATGCGCAACACACTGTCGGTTTCGGTGGCACGGTGGAGACACGGTCCTGCGCGGATGGCACCACAAGCTGTATCTGGCAGCCGGGCGAGACGGTGGCCGCCGTCGCCTATGACACGCCTGTCGTCGGCTGGCGCGGACGCTATGCCAATACGCTGCGACTCTGGTCGGCCTGGGCGGCGGACCCGCTGCGTCTCGATACGTTCAATCAGGGGGACCATGTCGGCGCGTTGGCGGGGCGCGCGCGGGCAAATTCGATCTCGCAGGTGCTGTATCCGAGTGACGAGACCACCGCGGGGCAAGAACTGCGCCTGCGCCAGGAGTATTTCTTCAGCTCGGCCTCGCTGCAGGACCTGGTCGGCCGCCATCTGCGCCAGCACGGCGACATTCGCACGCTCGCCGACAAGGCCGCCATCCAGTTGAACGACACGCATCCGGCGATCGCCGTGGCCGAGCTGATGCGGCTGTTGGTCGATGTGCACGAGGTGCCCTGGCAGGAGGCGTGGCGCATCACCACCGACGCGACCTCCTACACCAACCATACGCTGCTGCCCGAGGCGCTGGAGAGCTGGCCGGTGTCGTTGATCGAGCGCCTGCTGCCGCGCCACATGCAGATCATCCATCAGATCAATCGCTCGCACCTCGATGCGCTGCGCGGCTCCGGCCGAAGCGACATGCCGCCGCTCGAGACGGTATCGCTGATCGACGATGCCGGCGGGCGGCGCGTGCGCATGAGCACGCTTGCCTTCCTCGGCTCGCACAAGGTGAACGGCGTCTCCACGCTGCACACCGAGCTGATGCGCCGGACCGTGTTTCGCAACCTGCACACGCTCTACCCGGAGCGCATCGTCAACAAGACGAACGGCATCACCTTCCGCCGCTGGCTGTTCGAGGCGAACCTCGGGCTGACCAGGCTGCTGGTCGACGTGTTGGGACCGCGGTTACTGGACGATCCGCTGGCTCTCGATGATTTCGCCACCCACGCCGAGGATACCGGGCTGCACGAAAAACTTGCCGCCATCCGCCACGCCAACAAGACGGCGCTGGCGCGGCTCGCGGCCAAAAAGGTGGGGATCACGCTCGATCCCGCGGCGCTGTTCGACGTGCACATCAAGCGCTTCCACGAATACAAGCGGCAGTTGCTGAATATCCTGCAGACGATAGCGCTGTACAATGCAATGCGCGCGCATCCGACGCACGACTGGGTGCCGCGGGTGAAGATCTTCGCCGGCAAGGCGGCGGCCACCTACCACCGGGCAAAGCTGATCATCAAGCTGGTGCACGACGTGGCACGCGTGGTGAACGACGATCCGGCGGTGTGCGGACTGCTCAAGGTGGTGTTCCTGCCGGACTACAATGTCAGCCTGGCGGAGGCGATCATCCCCGCCACCGACCTGTCGGAGCAGATCTCCACCGCGGGCATGGAGGCGTCCGGCACCGGCAACATGAAGCTGGCGCTGAACGGTGCGCTGACCATCGGGACGCTGGACGGTGCCAATATCGAAATTCTCGACAGGGTCGGCAACGACAACATCTTCATCTTCGGCCTGACGGCGGAGCAGGCGGCGGAGCGCCGACGCCATGGGCTGAGCGCGCGCGAGACCATCGCCGCGTCGCCAGTATTGCAGGCTGTGCTGGACGCCGTCGGGTCGGGCGTGTTCTCGCCCGACGAACCGCAACGCTACCGCGAGCTGGTCGACATACTGACCGATCATGACCACTTCCTGGTCACCGCGGATTTCGACGCGTACGTCGCCGCCCAGCAACAGGTGGCTGCACGTTGGCACGACAGAACCGCCTGGTGGCGCGCCAGCGTGCTGAATACCGCACGAATGGGCTGGTTCTCCTCCGACCGGGCGATCCGGGAATACGCCGAGGACATCTGGAACGTGGTACCGCAGACGCCTTAGGGACCCAGGGTTGCGCCACCCCTTCCGTCGCGCCAGCATCGCGGCGATGGAGAAGGAACCGGCGATGGATCTGATCGTCCGCAACGCCACGCTGTCGCATATGCCGGAAGCACCGCCGGTGGATATTGGCATCGCGGCCGGCCGCATCGTCGCGATCGAGCCTGCGCTGCAAGCCGACGGCCCGGTGTTCGATGCGGCCGGATGTCTCGCCTGCGCCGGCTTCGTCGAGACGCATATCCATCTGGACAAGTCCTGCATCATCGACCGCTGCGCGCCGGAGCACGGCCGACAGGCCAATTCGATGCAGCGCGTCGCCGCGGTGAAGCACACGTTCTCCATCGAGGATGTGTATGCGCGCGCCAGCCGCACGCTGGAGAAATGCATCAAGCACGGTGCGACGCGGATGCGCACGCATCTGGAGCTGGATGGCGGCGTGGAGATGCGCAGCTTTGAGGCGATCGAAGCTCTGCGCCGCGACTACGCCTGGGCGATCGACATCGAGGTGTGCGTGTTCCCGCAGGAGGGTCTGACCAACAATCCCAGATCGGACGCGCTGCTGGTGGAGGGGCTGAAGCGCGGCGCCAAGGTGATCGGCGCGGCGCCGAACTATGACCCGGACCATGCCGGCCAGATCCATCGCATCTTCGATCTGGCGCGCGAGTTCGACGTGGACATCGACATGCACCTCGATTCCGGCAACTCGCCGGAGGAAATGGATATCCATCTGGTCTGCGAGCTCACCGAGAAATACCGGCTCGGCGGGCGGGTCGCGGTCGGCCATATGTGCAAGCTGTCCACCATGCCGATCGCCGACCTGCGGGCGCTGGCGCAGCGGATCGCCGATGCCGGGGTGGCGGTGACGGTGCTGCCGGCGACCGAGCTGTTCATGATGGGCCGCGACCAGGAATATAACGTGCGCCGCGGCGTGGCGGACGTGAACCTGCTGGTCGAGCACGGCGTCAACTGCTCCTTGTCCACCAACAACGTGCTCAACCCGTTCACGCCGTTCGGCGACGGTTCGCTGCTGCGGATGGCGAACCTGCAGGCCAATGTCTGCCAGATCGGCCAGGCGCCTCGGCTGCGCGAGTGCTTCGCCATGCTGACCGAGCGTTCGGCGCGGCTGATGAATCTGCGGGACTACGGCATCAAGGTCGGCAATCCGGCGGATATCGCGGTGCTGGACGCGACGACACCGGAGCAGGCCGTGGCGGAGATCTGCCATCCACTGGCCGTGTTCAAGCGCGGCCAGCGCACGGTGACGCGCCCGCGCGCCGAGCTGCACCGGCCATGATGTCCCGGCCACGATGTCATTGCGAGGAGCAAAGCGACGCGGCAATCTCGATGAGAGTGCGCACCCACCACGAGATTGCCGCGTCGCTTTGCTCCTCGCAATGACAGTGGAGGCATAGCAAAGGACGCTCGACCCGCCATGCAACAGACCTTAGTCGCAAGTGACGGCAACCGCATCGCCTACACGATCGACGACTTCACTGATCCGTGGAAACCGGCGGCGACACTGCTGCTGCTGCATGCGGCGATGGGCTCGTCGAAGCGCTGGTACGCGGCAGTCCCGCCGCTCTGCCGCCACTACCGGGTGGTGCGCATGGACCTGCGCGGCCATGGCGACTCGCAGGTGCCGCCGGCGGAGCCGCCGCTCTCGATGGACCGGCTGGTGCAGGATGTGCGCGAGCTGCTGGATCACCTCGGCTGCGGTGCCGTCCACATCGTCGGCAACTCCGCCGGTGGATATGTCGCGCAGAACCTGGCGATGGAATCGCCCGAGCGCGTGCACAGCCTGATGCTGTTCGGCTCCACGCCGGGCCTGAAGAACAGCCAGGCCCACACCTGGCTGCCGCGCGTCGCGCGCGAGGGGCTGCGCAACTTCCTGGCCGCCACGATCGAGGACCGTTTCCCGCACGGCCATGACCGCGGCCACATCGAATGGTTCCTGGACGAGGCGGCAAAGAACGACACCGCCTATATCGGCCGCTTCGTCGGACTGATGACGACGCTGTGGTGGGCCGACGAGCTGCCCCGCATCAAGTGCCCGACGCTGCTGGTGATGCCGGGCGCCGAAACGGTGGGCGGCACCGAGAACTATCAGGTTATGCGCGCGAAGATTCCCGACTGCGAGGTGATCGCCTACGAAGGTCTGCCGCACAACATCTGCGACATCGTCCCCGATCGCTGTGCCGCCGACATCCTCGCCTTTCTTCGCAAGCGCTTTCCTGAGGGCTGATGTCAGATCGCGTTGGTGATGACTCAATACCAAGTGTTCAGACGATGGATTTGTCACCATGCCCTATGCCTTCGCCGTCATGGCCGTCCCCGGACTTGATCCGGGGACGGCCATGACGATAGGGGTTGGGCTGGCGGGTCATCCTTTTCGGGAAATGGCATGATATGAAACTGTCCGACATCGCGCAGGTAATCCGCAGCAAGAACGCGGGTCCGCGCCGGCTGACTCTCGATCTGATGTTCGCCTCGGATGCGGACTACCGGCGTGTCGTGCAGTCGCCGGCGCTGAGCCGTGAGAAGATCGGCGCACTGTACGGATTGCCGGTCGAGGATGTGACGGTGATCCCGTACCCTGTGGGGCGCGCAATCAAGATCGTGCTGGCGCGGCCAATCATGGCAGGCGACCCGGGCGACCGCGACGTGTACGGTGCGCAACAGCACGCGCCAATGCTGGGGATCGAGATATGAGCGCCTCCGGCCGCGTCCTCGATGAGGTGCGCCGCGCGCGGCGGCCGATGCGCCTTCTCGGTGCGTCGGGGCAATTGGGCTATGGCATCCCGACGCCGGCATTCAATGCCGGACTGGCGCGCAAGCCGGATCTGATCGGCTGCGACATGGGCTCGATCGATATCGGCCCGACCTATCTCGGCAAGGGCGAGATGGCGACCGCTCCGGCCGCCACGCGACGCGATCTGCGCAAGGCGCTGCTGGGCGCACGCTCGATCGACGTGCCGCTGGTGATCGGCTCCGCCGGTTCCGCCGGAGCCGCGCCGCATCTCGAGGCGACGCTTGCCATCATCCGCGAAATCGCCCGCGCCGACGGTCTGCATTTCCGGCTCGGCGTGCTGCGCGCCGATCTGTCGCGCGACATGCTGCGCGCCGCAGTGCGTGCCGGGGCCGTGACCGGGATCGACGACATGCCGTCGCTGACCGAGGAAGAGGTGACCGAGGCAGCGCATATCGTCGGCCAGATGGGCATGGGACCGTTCCGCCGCGCGCTTGCCGAGGACATCGACGTGCTGATCGCCGGTCGTGCCTGCGATACCGCGATCTTCGCCTCGCTGCCCACGATGCTCGGCTTCCCGACTGGCCTGTCGGTGCATATGGCGAAGATCATCGAGTGTGCCTCGCTCTGTTGTTTGCCGGGCGGGCGCGATTCGATCCTGGCGACGCTCGATGAGGCCGGCTTCGAGCTGGAGAGCATGGCCGAGCAACGGCGCGCGACGCCGGTTTCGGTGGCGGCGCACAGCCTGTACGAGCAGGCGGATCCCTATACGGTGTACGAGCCGGAGGGCCAGCTCGATCTCAGCGGCGCCGATTATGCGGCGGTGGATGACCGGCGTTGCCGCGTCACCGGCGCGGTGTGGCGCGAGTCAACCGACCCGTGCGTGAAGATCGAAGGCGCGCGGCGGATCGGCGAGCGCGCGGTGCTGCTGGCGGGTGCAGCCGACCCTCGCTTCATTGCACGTCATCGCGAGATCCTGCCGGCGGTCGCCACCGTGGTGCGCGATCTGGTGTGCGAGGAGGCGCCGGAAGACTACACGCTGCGCTTCCGCGTCTATGGCGTGGACGGCGTGCGCATGGCGGCGCCGGCAGATGAGCCGCCACCAGGCGAAGTGTTCATCATGGGCGAATGCATCGCGCCGACCGCCGAACGCGCCGCCGAAGTGGTGCGGACACTGAAGCAGTATCTGCTGCACCACGGCTACGCCGGCCGGCTGTCGACCGCGGGCAATCTCGCATTTCCCTTCACGCCGCCGGAGGTTTCGCTTGGCCCGGCGTATCGGTTCAATGTGTATCACCTGCTGCACACGCCCGATCCGGACGCGCTGTTCCCGCTGGAGATCGAGACGCTGTAGGCACCCTCCCCCAACCCCCTCCCGCAAGGGGAGGGGGAGTTTCGGTAGGCAGCTCAGTAGCCAACCGGCGTCGCGCTGACCGGCACCCAATGGCCGCTCTTCACCACGCAGAGGAACGATTCGTTCGAGCCCTGGTGTTTGGTCGGGCCGAAACCCATCGCGGGCGAACCGAAGATGTCATGCCAGTCCTTGACGCTTTCCATGCCGGAGACGAAACTGTCCGTCGTCAGGTCCTTGCCCGCCTTCTGCAACGCCAGCACCACGAGCTGCCCCGCGGTGTAGCCGAGCTGAGCCGCGAAGTTCGGCTCCTTGCCGAACAGCTTCTTGTACTTCTCGGCAAACTCCTTCACCGCCGGTTTCGGATCGCTGGCGGCGACGAACAGGACCGGCGTCATCGAATAGAAGCCTTCCGTCACGCCACCCGGCACTTCGGCGACCGCCTCGTCGTAGCTCGCCGCCTGGCCGAGCATCTCTACCTGCCAGCCGATCTTGCGGACGGCAGAGACGATCTGGATGGTGTCGCGGGTGATGGTGCCGAGCAGGATCAGGTCGCAATTGGCATCGCGCAGTCGGGCCACCGAGGCGCTGAAGTCGGTATCCGTCGGCTTGTGCAGCGTCTCCGCCACCAGCTTCAGGTTCATCGCAGCGAGCTGGTCCCTGGCGCCCCCCATCACGTCACGGCCGAAATCGGTGTCCTGCGACATCGCGCAGATCGCCTTGTTGTGATGCTGCTCGACGAACAGCTTCACGCCGGACCGCATCTGGTCATAGTACGAGGCGGCGAGGCCGAACTTCAGGTGATGCAGCGGCTCGTACATCGAGCGGGCCGAGGTCAGCGGGAACACGTTCGGCACGCCCTTGGCGAGCTGGTCCGGCATCGTCGCGTTGTTCATCGGCGTGCCGCCGTTGGCGACCATCATGAACACGCCGTCGCGATTGATCAGCTTGTTGGCCGCCTGCACCGAGCGCGGAATCTGGTACTGGTTGTCCTCCACGATGTATTTGATCTTGCGGCCGTTGATGCCGCCTTCGGCATTGGCCTCATCGAACACCATACGCCAGGAGTTGGTGTTGTTGACGCCCCACATCGCCGTCACGCCGGACAGGTCGGTGTAGGTGCCGATGACAATTTCATTGGCGGTCACGCCACGCACGCTGTCCGCCGCCATGGCGGGACCGATGAACGCGGTGGCGAGTGCCACTGCCAGGAGTCTGCTACCCATGTGCCGTTCCTTCCCTCAAGTGCCGTACGCTTCTTCCATCAGGGCGCGGTAGCGCGCGTCCACGGCGATGCCCCGCGTCGCCTGGCCGTCGATCTGTTGGATGGTGATGCCGAGCGCCACAGCCCATCGTTCGATTTCCGGTGGCATGGACGCGGCACCGATATAGGCGCACCGCAACCGGCTCAGCCCGAGTTCCCGCCGCACCGCGCGCAGCACGCAGAGGCGCGCCAGTGCCGCCTGCAGCCCGCCACGCTGTCCCGCCGCGATCGCGCAGCGATACAGCAGCCGTTGCAGGCGCGTAGCAACGGCGGCGGCGCTTGTCGCGCGCGCATGCAGCCGCTCCCAGACCTGCGGATCGGTTCCCAGTATCGTGGGCTGCACCTCCTGCAGGTTCTCCATCACGGTGTCTGGGTTCTCCAGGTAGTTGCTGACCGCGCGCGCATCGAGCGCCAGATAGAGTCCGAACACGCGCTCCATCACATGGCACATCGGCAGCAGCGCCAGACGTTCGTCGCCTGCCTGTGGTACCAACAGCGAGCGCGCGTTGGCGATCACGTGCAGCGCATCGCCATGCGTCAGCATCCTCCCCTTGCCTGCCATGCCACCGTGAGGGAACAGGAGAACCGCAGGCTGCTCGGCGGTGATGGCGGCGATTCCCGCCTGCCAGTCACCGTCATGCGCGCTGTCAAATTCGACGCCGCGACCTACAAAGGCCTGGAAGCTCTCGCACATCGGATCGGCGAAGTCGCGCAAACCCTTCATGTCGAAGATGACGATGCGCTGCAGTGTTGGGCAGCGTTCGCGCACCAGCAGCACCTTGTCGAGTTGTTCCTCGTTCTCGACGAACAGCACGCGGCAGCCCGCCCGATGCAGCGCCTCACCGAGTTGCTCCGCTTCCTCCGCCGGATGGATGCCGCCGCTCACGCCACCCGCGCCGAGGATCCCGAGATCGACATACACCCATTCCGGACGCGTCTCGGCCAGCACGCACGCAATATCGCCGGGCCGGAAGCCGATCGCCTTCAGCCCCATGCCGACTTCGCGCATCCGCGCGCCGAGTTCCGACCAGGTCACCGCCTTCCAGATGCCATGGTCCTTCTTGCGCAGAATGGTTTCCCCGCCATGCGCGGCAATCCGGCCGGAGGCCAACGCGGGAATGGTGTCAGCGTTTGCGTCCGGGTTCAGTGCCACAGCCGCTTCCTCTTCCAGCGCCGCTGGCCGCGGATGCCGGTTTCCTTCTGGCCGAGGTAGAATTCCTTGATCGCGTCGGTCTGCATCAGCTTCGCGCATTCGTCAGCCAGCACGATGCGCCCGACTTCCAGGACATAGCCGAACTCGGCCGTCTGCAACGCCATATGTGCGTTCTGTTCCACCAGCAGGATGGCGACGCCCTGCTCTTCGTTGATGCGGCGGATGATGCGGAAGATCTGGGTGACGAGGAGCGGTGACAGGCCGAGCGAGGGTTCGTCGAGCAGCAACAGTTTCGGTCGTCCCATCAGCGCGCGGCTGATTGAGAGCATCTGCTGCTCGCCGCCCGACAGCAGGCCGGCGCGTTGGCTGGAGCGCTCCTTCAGCACGGGGAAGTAGGTGTAGCAGAGCTCGAGGTCGCGATGCACAGCGTCCTTGTCGTGGCGCGAATACGCACCCATCAGCAGGTTCTCGTACACCGTCAGGAACGGGAACACCTCGCGGCCTTCAGGCACATGGCAGATGCCAAGCCGCATCACGCGGTCGGGCGGCAGATGGGCGATGTCGCGGTTCTCGAAGCGCACCTGGCCACGTTCGGGATCCAGCACGCCGGATATCGTGCGCAGCACCGTGGTCTTGCCGGCACCATTGGCGCCAAGCACGGTGACGATCTGGCCCGGTGCCACCTGCAGGCTGACGCCACGGATCGCCTGGATCGGACCGTAGAAGGTCTCGATGCCGGTGACGTTGAGCAGAGGCGCCGAAGAGCTCATCCCGGCAGCCTCCGTTCCCCGCCGTCATGGCCGGGCTTGACCCGGCCATCTTCGCGCCGACGGTGGGTAGATGGCCGGGTCAAGCCCGGCCATGACGGATACAGAACAGTCATGCGTCGCCTCCGATGTAGGCGCGAACTACCTCCGGATGGTTCTGCACTTCCTCAGGCGTGCCGAGCGCGATGACCTTGCCGTAGTTCAAGGCCATCACCCGGTCGGACACCATGCGCACAAGGTTCATGTCGTGCTCGACCATGATCACGGTGATGCCGAGGTCCTTCTTGATGTCCTCGATCCAGAACCCCATGCCCTCGGTCTCCTCGACATTGAGGCCGGAGGAAGGTTCGTCCAACAGCAGCAGTTTCGGCTCGATGCAGAGCGCGCGCCCCAGTTCGACCACCTTGCGCACGCCATAGGGCAGGTTGGCGATCAGCGTGTCGCGATAGCGCTCCAGGCCGAGAAAGGCGATCACTTCCTCCACCTTCTCGCGATGCTTCAGCTCCTCGCGCCGCACCGCGGGCAGGAAGGCAAGCTGTGCGAAGACGCCAACCATCGAATGGCAATGGCGTCCGATCAGCAGGTTCTGCAACAGCGTGGCATTGGCGAACAGCTCGATATTCTGGAACGTGCGAGCGATCCCCAGGCCGGCGATGCGATACGCCGGAATTTCGGTGATGTCTTGGTCCTCAAAGAACAGCCTTCCAGCGCTGGGCTGATAGATGCGGCTGATCAGGTTGAATATCGTCGTCTTGCCGGCGCCGTTCGGGCCGATGATGGAGAACACCTCGCCTTGGTTCACCTCAAAGCTGACCGCGTCGACCGCACGGATGCCGCCGAAGCGTATGGCGATATCGGCGGCCTTGAAGAGGCTCATCGCAGCCGCTCCGAGCGCGCGTAGGATTTCTGCCGGCGGAACCCGGTGCGGCGTTTCAGCGGGTAGGCCTGGAACCAATGCTTGATCTTCATCCAGCGGCCGTAGATGCCGCCGGGCTCGAACAGGATTACGATCACCAGCACGAGGCCGAACAGCGACGGCTCCAGGCCCGGCAAGCGGCCGATGCCGAACGGCAAGTCGTCGCGCATGATGGCGATCGCCTGCGGCAGCAGCCTGACGAAGATCGCGCCGAGGACTGCACCGTGCAGCGACCCGAGGCCACCCACGAACACGATGGTGACGAACTGCACCGACAGCAACACGTCGAACGCGTCGGGCGCGAGGAAGCGCACGTAATGCGCGAACAGCGCGCCGGCGAGGCCGGTCATGCCGGCGCTGATGGCGAAGGCGAAGGTCTTGTACCGCGCGAGATGGATCCCCATGCTCTGCGCGGATACTTCGCTGTCGCGGATCGCCACCATGGCGCGGCCGAGCGGCGTGCGCAGCAGGTTGGCGGAAAGCCACAGCACGAACACCAGGACGGCGAGCGAGAGGTAGTAGATGCCGTTGGCACCTTCGATCGGTATGCCGAAGATGTACGGCGTCGGCACGGCGAAGCCGTCGAAGCCGCCGGTGACCGCCTCCCATTTCTGAAACACGGTGCCGACGATGCTGCCGAATGCCAAAGTGGCGATGGCCAGATAGAGCCCGCTCATGCGCAATGTCGGCAGGCCGATCGCCGCGCCGAACAGCGCGGTGAACAGGCCGGAGACCGGCAGGGTGATCAGGAACGGCACGCCCTGGGCGAGCAGCACGGAATTCGTGTAGGCGCCGATGCCGAGGAACGCCGCGTGGCCGAGGCTGATCAGGCCGGTATAGCCGGCCAGCAGCATCAACCCGACGCCGGCGATGGCGAAGATGAACACGCCGCCCAGCTCGCCCACGTAGAACTCGCCCATCATGCGCGGTATCAGCAGCAGCACGATGATCAGCAGACCGTACCAGAACAGGTCGCCGCGGTGGCGCCACAGCGTCGTGTCCTGGCGATAGTCGGTCTTGAACAGATAGCGCATGCGTCAGACCCGCTTTCCCATGCCCTCAGCGAACAGGCCCTGAGGTCGCAGGATCAGGGTGGCGAGCAGCACGACGTTTGAGGTGACCTCCTGGAAGCCAGCGGGCAGGAAGTAGCCGGCGAGCTGCTCGACGATGCCGATGAGGACGCCGCCGATCAGCGCGCCGGGGATGCTGCCGAACCCGCCGAGCACCGCGGCGGCGAAGGCCTTGATGCCTAGGAAGCCCATGTTCACGTCGATCATCGACACCGGCGACAGCAGGATGCCCGCCACCGCCGCAACGCCGGCGCTGATCGCCCAGATCAGCGAGAACACCGTGCGGACCGGGATGCCCATGTAGTAGGCGGCAAGCTGGTTCTGCGACGAGGCCTGCATGGCGATGCCAAGCCGCGTGCGGCTGAAGAAGACATACAGCACGCCGCACAACAGTACCGTGCCGACGATGATGGACACGTTGTCCTGGCCTAGCACGAGGCCGCCCAGGTTGATCGTCTTGTTGGTGAACGGCGTCTCGAAGCCGACCGAATCGTAGCCCCAGGTGATGCCGGCATACGCGCGGAAGATAAAGCCCAGGCCGAGTGTCAACATCACCACGGCGAATTGCGGCTGGCCGATCACCCGGCGCAGGATGACCGCATCGAGCGCGAAGCCGAAGGCGGCGATCACCATGATGGCAATTAGCGCGCCCACCCAGTAGTTGAGACCGAAATGGGCGATCAGGCTGAATGCCACGAAGCCGCCCAGCATCATGATGTCGCCCTGGGCGAAGTTGACCATCTCGGTCGCCTTGTAGATCAGGACGAAACCGAGCGCGATCAGCCCGTAGATACAGCCGGCGGCTGCTCCATTGATGACAAGCTGCAGCAGGCGTGCAGCATCCTCCACCTTCGGCGGCCTCCCTAGGCGGGGCCGACTTCGTGGCGCCCCGGCACTTAATTTCTACCGCGACGATATGCCGGGGATTCAGACAACGTCAATGCGCCCCCACTGTCATTGCGAGGAGCGCAAGCGACGCGGCAATCTCGTGGTCGGTGCGCACTGACCACGAGATTGCCGCGTCGCTTGCGCTCCTCGCAATGACCGGCTCTTACCCCGGCAGCTCCAGCACGTTCTTCGCCAGGATGTTGCGCTGGATCTCGTTCGAGCCGGCGTAGATGGTGGATGGGCGCGACTGGATGAACAGACCCGCGGGGTTCAGCTCGCGGTTGCCGTCCAGTGGGCCGAACTGCCCGCCATGCTCGGCGGCGATCTCCAGCATGGTCTCGGTGATGCGCTGGAACAACTCGGTCTGGTGCACCTTCAGCATCGACACGTCCGGACCGAGTGCCTCGCCGCGGTACACTTTCGCGACAAACTCGCTGTACAGCGCCTTGTGGTCCTCGAGATCGAGGCGGAGCCGCGTGTAGCGGTCCTGGAACCACTCCTCCTCCCAGACGCCCATGCGGTCCGCAAGCAGGCGCAGGCGCGTCAGCGCGTAGGAGGACTGGCGTGGCGATCCGCTGCCGATGCGCTCGAACCCCAGCAGGTTCTTCGCCATCGTCCAACCTTTATTGATCTGGCCGACCAGATTGTCCTTCGGCACGCGGACGTTGTCGAAGAACGTTTCGCAGAACTCGTCTTCCATATCGAGGTTGGTGATCGGCCGGACGGTGATGCCGGGGCTGTCCATCGGCACCAGCAGGAAGCTGATGCCTTCCTGCTTCTTCGCCTGCTTGTCGGTGCGCACCAGCAGGAAGATCCAGTTGGCATCCATCGCCAGCGAGGTCCAGATCTTCTGGCCGTTCACCACCCAATGGTCGCCGTCCAGCACGGCCTCGGTACGCAGGCTGGCTAGGTCGGAGCCGGCGTTCGGTTCGGAATAGCCCTGGCACCAGATGTGCTCGCCGCTGAGAATCTTCGGCAGATAGTGCCCCTGCTGCTCCTCTGAGCCATAACGGATCAGCAACGGACCCAGCATCGTCACGCCCATGTCGTTGATCCGGGCGCAGCCGTGCCGCTCTTTCTCCTCAAGCATGATGAGCTGCTTGCCGGGCGAGAGACCCATGCCGCCGAATTCCTTCGGCCAGCCGGGGCAGAGCCAGCGTTGCTGCGATAGTTTCTGGTACCAGACCTTGGTCTCCTTGTAGTGTAGCCGCTTCGGCGGATCGCGGATCTCCGGCGGGTAGTTCGCCTCGATCCAGCGCCGCACGAGCATGCGGAAGTCGTCATCGGGAAGCTGGTTCACGTCTTCAGGCGCGGCTGCGGTGACTGCGGTCATGACTGGTTCCCCCTCATGGGACGAAGGCGGCCGCCTTGGCTTCGCGGAACGGCGTGTTGGTCTCGGCCAGATCGCGCAACAGGCGCGAGGGCGACCAGCGCTCGCCATATTGCTGATGCCAGCGCGCGATCTGGTCATACACGTTGCGCACGCCGATGCCGTCGGCCCAGTAGAACAGGCCACCGCGATAGCGCGGGAAACCGAAGCCGTGCAGCCACATCACGTCGACGTCGCTGGCACGATAGGCCTTGCCTTCCTCCAGGATGCGGCATGCCTCGTTCACCGAGGAGAACAGCAGCCGATGCAGGATCTCCTGATCGGTGAATTCCTTTTGCGGCACGCCCATCTCGGCGGCGACCTGCTTGATGATGGCGGCAACCGCGGGATCGGGGTGCGGCGTGCGGTCGCCCTTCTCGTAGCGATACCAGCCGGCGCCGGTCTTCTGGCCATAGCGGCCGAGCTCGACCAGGCGGTCGGCGATCGGCAGCTTGCGGTAGTTCGGATTCGCCACGGCACGGCGGCGGCGTCCGGCAGCACCGACATCGAGGCCCGCGAGATCGCCCACCGCGAACGGGCCCATCGGATAGCCGAAATCCACCATGACCTTGTCGACCTGCTCGGGCAGGCAGCCTTCCTCGAGCAGGATGACCATCTCGGTGTTGAACGGCGCACGCGAACGGTTGGCGACAAAGCCGTCGGTGTTGCCGGCCATCGCGGAGAGCTTGCCGATCCTGCGGCCCATCTGCATCGCCGACAGCAGGGTCTGCGGCGAAGACTTCTGCCCCCGCACCACCTCCAGCAGTTTCATCACATTCGCCGGACTGAAGAAATGCGTCCCCGCCACGTCCTGCGGACGCTTCGTCATCGCCGCAAGCTGGTCAACGTCCAACGCGGATGTGTTGGAGAACAGCAGCGCGCCAGGCTTCATCACCTCGTCCAGCTTGGCGAACACCGGTTTCTTGACGTCCATCTCCTCGAACACCGCCTCGACGACGAGGTCGCAATCCTTGATGTCGTCGTAGCCGGCGACCGGTTCGATGCGCGCGAGACGGCGCTGCATCTCGTCCTCGGCGAGCGAGCCGCGGCGGACCGAGGTTGCATAGTTGTCGCGGATGCGCTGCATGCCGCGATCCAGTGCCTCCGGTGTGACGTCCATTATCTTCACCGGAAACCCGTAGTCGGCGAAGCTCATGGCGATCCCGCCGCCCATCGTGCCGGCGCCCACCACCGCGGCCGTGACAAAGTCGCGGACGGGCGTGTTGGCCGGCATGTCCGGCAGCCTGGCCACCTCGCGTTCGACGAAGAACGCGTAGCGCATCGCGCGGGCCTCGGCGGAGTTCTCCAGCTCCTTGAACAGATCGGCCTCGCGGCGGCAGCCATCGTCGAACGCGAGCGAGCAGGCGGCCTCCACCGCGGCGATGCAGTGATACGGTGCGGTCTGATTGCGCGCCCGGCGGGCGATCGACTTGCGCATCGCATCGAAGATGCCGGGGTCATCGAGCTTCACCGCGCGATCGCGCACGCGCGGCAGCGGGCGCCTGTCCATGATGCGCATGGCCCAGGCGATCGCGGTCTCCCGCAGATCGGCATTTTCCGGCAGCACCTCGTCGATGATGCCAAGCTTCCTGGCTTCGGACGCCGGCACATGGCGGCCGGTGACGATCATGTCGAGCGCGGCCTTGGGGCCGATCAGGCGCGGCAGGCGCTGCGTGCCGCCACCGCCAGGCAGGATGCCGATCAGTACTTCCGGCAGGCCGACCTTGGCGCTCGGGAGCGCGATGCGATAGTGGCACGCCATCGCGATCTCCAGCCCACCGCCGAGCGCATAGCCGTGGATGGCGGCGACCACCGGCTTCTCGCTGGCGTCGAGCACGTCGTAGACGCGCTGGCCCAGCGGCAGGCGCGGACGATTGGTGCCGAAGGCGCGGATGTCGGCGCCGGCAATGAAGCTGCGCCCGGCGCCGATCAGCACCATCGCCTTGATCGCCGGATCGGTGTTGCCGCGCGCGAGGCAGTCCTTGATGCCTTCCGCGACGCCGGGGCCGAGCGCGTTCACCGGCGGATAGTTGACGATGATGACGCCGATGTCGCCCTGGCGCTCCAGGCTGACGGGAGATGCTCCACTCATTGACGTTTCCTCTTTCGTGGCCGGTACAGCATAAGCACAGGCTCGGTTTGCGTCGATCTCTCACGCGGAGCGGACGACGACTGACGGGCGCCGACGCTTGCGCAATTCCTGCAACCTCTCGAAGACGCGCAGCATGAACGGCCCCGGCAGCATACCGTAAGCGAATTGGCCGGGGTGCTGCCGCGAGATTGGCCGCAAATCGGGTCCGGGCCAGACGAACCGGTTCAACTCGGCGCAGATGAGCCATGATCGCGCATCATCGAGCCCGAGAAGCTGCTTGATCCTGGGCGGCAATTCGATGCCATCGAGCGGATCGGTCGGTTGTCTATGAGTGATCGGTGCGACGGTGACGACAATGTCTCCGTCCTCGGTCCGGGTGGCGATGACCACGGCGCAAGGCCGATCCTTGCTCCCTTCGTCGCGGCCGGCCCGGAAATCACTCTCCCAGAGGTAGCTGTATCCGATGACAAGCCCCGACCGCGGGTCCGGCAGGCTCGCCTTCGGCATGCATCACTTGCTTCGGCGAGCAGTCTTCAGAGCGGTGTGAGCCAGCTCGATCGCCTGCCAGTCCTCCTCCGGCAAATGCTCGATCAGATACGGTTGGCGGCGACGTCGCGTGAGACGACGATACTCCTCCGCCGAGATCAGCACGGTCTCCGCATGGCCATGCGAGGTGATGACCACCGGCTCCCGCTGCGCCACAGTCTGATAGAGACCCACTTTCTTACTGTATTCGGTGGCACTGACGACTGGCATGACCCTCTCCGGATTCTCCGGAGTATAGCGGCAGTGGCTTCTGCCCGGCAACCGCCTACAAAACGGCCTCCGCCACCACGCGCATCACCTCCACGGAAGCGCCCTTCAGGACCATCGTGCCAAGGTGGCCAGCCTTCGCGACCTCCTGCCATGCCGCCAGCCGGTCCTTGATACGCTCGGCGGGGCCGACCAGCGAAATCTCATCGATCAGCTTGTCCGGCACCGCGGCGGCGGCCTCGGTCTTCTTGCCGTCGAGATACAGGTCCTGGATGGTCTTCGCTTGGCCCTCGTAGCCAAGCTTGATCGCGACATCGTTGTAGTAGTTCTTCGCCCGCGCCCCCATGCCACCGATATAAAGCGCAAGCTCGGGCCGGATCGCATCGCGACAGGCTGCGACGTCGGGACCCATCTTGGCGCGCACATAGGGCGCCACGTCGAACTTCTCCAGCGTCTCCGGCCTTCCCGCCTTCCGCATCCCTTCCAGGATCGGCGCCGACACGATGTTCGGCTGCTCCGGCGAATAGAAGATCGGCAGCACGCCGTCCGCCACCTCGCCCGCGGTGCGCAACCCCGCCGGCGTGATCGACGCGGTGTAGAACGGAATGTCCGGATTGCCGTGCGTGATGCTGCGCAGCGGCTTGCCGAGACCCGACGCGCCCGGGCCGGTATATGGAATGTCGTAGTGCTCGCCATGGAACTCGAGCGGCGCCTTGCGTTCCAGGATCTTGCGGATGATGGCGATGTATTCCTTCGTCCGCAGCATCGGCTTGCCGAATGCCACGCCGTGGAAGCCCTCCACCACCTGCGGCCCCGACACGCCGACACCGCACAGGAAGCGGTTGCCGGACAACGCCTGCAGGCCCATCACCGTCATCGCCGCGCAGGCCGGCGTACGGCCGTGGATCTGCATGATCCCGGTGCCCGCCTTGATGCGCGTGGTGCGCGCGAGAACCCACGTCACCGGCGTCACCGCGTCGGTGCCGTATGCCTCGCCGGTCCAGACCTCGGAGAAGCCGAGCCGTTCGGCCTCCAGCACGCGATCCATATTCAGCTTCGGGGCTGGCCCCGCCATGTCCACCGTGATGCCAAGCTGCATGATGCGCTCTCCCCTTACCGGACCTTCGCTATCACTTCGTCGCGGAAGCGGCGCATGTTGTCCACCGTCTCCTGCGCCGTGGCGCCGAACAGGCGAACATCGATCGCACCCACACCCAACTCTTCCAACGCCTTGATGTCGGACGCGTAGTCGGCCGTGCCGCCGGTGAACAGGCGCGGCTCGCCGTCCGTCATCACCCTCGGCTGCGCGCGCGGGCCGGCCAGCACGCGCAGCGCCAGCGTGATCTGCGACGGATCGCGTCCCGCTTGCTCCACCACGCCACGGAACCGCGCGATGCCCGCCTTGAACTTGCTCAGCGTGTGCATCGGGAATTGCGGATTGGTGGAAACCGGATACCAGCCGTCCGCGTAGCGCGCGGTCCGTCGCAGCGCCGGGCCGCTCTCGCCACCCACCCAGATCGGGATCGGTTGCTGCACCGGCTTCGGCGTGAACACAACGTCGGAAAACTTCACATACTTGCCGTCGAAGCGCGGATCGTCCTTCGACCACAGCTCCTTGCAGGCCATCATCCATTCATCGGTGACATGGCCGCGATCGTCGAACGGCGCCGCGTTGATCGCCTCGAATTCCTCGCGGCACCAACCGACGCCGATGCCGAGCGTGAGGCGCCCTTTCGACAGATAGTCGATCGTCGCCAGGATCTTCGCCGTCAGCACCGCCGGGCGGTGCGGCACCACCATCACCGACAGCACGAAGCGCAGCTTCTTCGTCAGCGCCGCGATGTAAGCCGTCGTGGTAAGCTGCTCGAGCCACGCCGCCGCAGGGCCGGCGGGAAATTCGCCCGTGTCGGTGTAGGGGTATTTCGACCCGAGATTGCGCGGCACCATGATGTGGTCGCTGATCGTCAGGTAGTCGAAGCCGAGCGCTTCGGCTTCGGTAACGATCTGCACCAGGCTGTCCGGTTCGATGAGCGACCCGCTGGTGGGCGCGTTGCAGCCGATCTGCATCAGTGCCTCCTGGTTGTTGGTCAGGCTGTCATTGCGAGGAGCGAAGCGACGCGGCAATCCCCAACCAAGTGCGCACTCCGATGGAGATTGCCGCGTCGCTTCGCTCCTCGCAATGACAAGGGGGCCGGGCTACTTCACCTTCGCCACCAACTCATCGCGAAAGCGGCGCATGTTGTCGATGGTCGCCGCCAGCGTCGGGCCGAACAGGCCGAAATCGAACGATGTGACGCCAACCTCGGCCAGCGCCCGGATATCGCCCGCGAAGTCGGCGGCGCCACCGGTGAACAGCTTGCGCTCGCCGTCCACGGTGCCCTTCGGCTGCGCCTCGGGATTCGACGAGACGCGATACACCAACCCCACCGCGGACGGATTGCGTCCGGCCTTCGCGGTCAGGTCGCGCAGCTTCGCCACCCCCGCCTTGAAGCGCGTCAGTGTGTCCATCGGGAATTGCGGATTGGTGCCGATCGGATACCACGCATCACCGTACTTCGCCGTCCGCCGCAGCGCCGGACCGCTTTCGCCGCCAACCCAGATCGGAATCGACTTCTGCACCGGCTTCGGCGTGAACACCACGTCGGAAAACTTCACGTACTTGCCGTCGAACTGCGGATCGTCCTTCGACCACAGCTCCTTGCAGGCCATCATCCACTCATCGGTGACATGGCCGCGGTCGTCGAACGGCGGGGCGCCGATCGCCTCGAACTCCTCCTTGCACCAGCCCGCGCCGATGCCGAGCGTCAGGCGACCCTTCGACAGATAGTCTATCGTCGCCAGGATCTTGGCGGTCAGCACCGCCGGACGATGCGGCACCACCATCACCGAGGTGACGATGCCGAGCTTCGATGTGGCCGCCGCGATGAATGCGGCGGCGGTGAGCTGCTCGAGCCGGGCGGCGCCGGCACCTGAGGGGAACTCGCCGGACTCGCTGTACGGATAGCGTGAGGCGATGCTCTTCGGGATCATCACATGGTCGCTGACGGTCACGTAGTCGAAGCCGAGTTGCTCGGCCTCGGTGGCGATGCGGACCAGGCTGTCCGGAGCGATCAGGGGTCCACTGGTCGGCGCGCTGCACCCGATCTGCATTTGTTCCTCCCGCTTGAATTGCGTCGGCGGGGACGATAGCACACCATGGCTGAAGCGGCAGCCAAGCGGGGGAAGCGGTGGATTTCGGCATTCATATCGGCACGCGCGGCTGCCTCACGTCACGCGAGACGATCATGGCGGTCGCCCAACGCGCCGAGGCGCTTGGCTACGCGTATCTCGGCGTGGCCGACCACCTGATCGTGCCGATGCGTACCGATGTGCGCTATCCGTACACGGCGGATGGCATCTGGCCCGGCGCCCCGACCGGCGAATGCTTCGACGTCATCGCCACGCTTGCGTTCCTGGCGGGATGCACGCAGCGTATCAAGCTGCTGACGTCGGTCGCCGTGGTGCCGCATCGCCCGGCCGTGCTGGCGGCGAAGCTGTTTCTCACCGCGGACGTGCTGTCCGGCGGACGCGTCATTGCTGGCGTCGGCACCGGCTGGATGAAAGAGGAGTTCGAGGCGCTCGGCACGCCGCCATTCGCCGAACGCGGCGCGGTGACCGACGAGTACCTGCAGGCCTGGCGCACGCTGTGGACCGAGGAGCGGCCGGCGCTCGACGGCAAATACACTCGGTTCGACAACGTGGTGTTCATGCCGAAACCCGCCTCCAAGCCGCATTTGCCGATCTGGGTGGGCGGCGAAAGCCCGCCGGCGCTGCGGCGGACGGTGAAGTTCGGCGATGCCTGGTATCCGGTGTCCAACAACCAGAGCATCAGACTGAACACGCCGGCACGGCTGCAAGAGGGCATCGAGGGGCTGCATCGTGTCGCGGAGAAAGCCGGGCGCGATCCTGGCTCGATCGATGTTGGCTATCTCTGGTTCGGGCCGCCCGTGTGGACCGCGCAGCAGGGTCCCGATGGGCGCCAGTTGTTCAGCGGCAGTTCATCGGACATGCTGGCGGACGCCGCTGCGCTGGAGAAGGCCGGTGCTCGGCATGTGATCCTCTATCTGCAACGCCCGACGATCGAGGAGACGCTGGGGGTAATCCAGCGCTTCGGGGAAGAAGTGGTGCGCAAGGCATGACGACAGATCAGGACCTGATCGGCTGGATCGAAGGCGCGCGGCTCGATGAGCTGATGGCGCGGGCGGCGGCGAAACGCGACGCGGCGCATGGCCGGCTGGTGTCGTATTCGCGGAAAGTGTTCATCCCGCTCACCAAGCTGTGCCGCGACGTGTGCCACTACTGCACATTTGCTGAGCGCCCGCGTGCGGGGCGCCCGGAATACCTGTCGCCGGAAGCGGTGCTGACGATCGCGCGTGCCGGCGCCGCGGCGGGCTGCACCGAGGCGCTGTTCACCCTCGGCGACAAGCCGGAGCTGCGTTACCGCGCCGCGCGCGAGGCGCTGGCCGCGCGTGGGCACGAGACGACGATTTCGTATCTGCGCGAGATGTGCGCGCTGGTGCTGAAGGAGACCGGCCTGCTGCCGCACGTCAACCCAGGCGTGATGACGCCCGACGAGCTTGCCGCGATCCGCGAGGTGTCGGCCAGCCAGGGCATCATGCTCGAGTCGAGCAGTGAGCGGCTGTGCGAGCCGGGCGGCGTACATTTCGGCTCGCCGGACAAGGCGCCCGCGGTGCGGCTGGAGATGATGCGGCAGGCGGGCGAGCTGGCGGTGCCGTTCACCACCGGCATCCTGATCGGCATCGGCGAGACGCGCGCGGAACGCCTGGAATCGCTGATCGCGATCCGCGACCTGCACGCGCGCCATGGCCACATCCAGGAAGTGATCGTGCAGAACTTTCGCGCCAAGCCCAACACGAAGCGGGCGACGGCGCCGGAGCCGGATCTGGACGATCTGCTGTGGAGCATCGCGGCGGCGCGGCTGATCCTGCCGGAAGCTGTGCATGTGCAGGCGCCGCCCAACCTTTCGCCTGGCGTCTACGAGAAGCTGATCGGCGCGGGGATCGACGACTGGGGCGGCGTGTCGCCGGTAACACCGGATCATGTGAATCCCGAGGCGCCGTGGCCGCAGATCGAGGTTTTGGCGCAACGCACCGCCGCGATGGGCAAGGTGCTGGTGCAGCGCCTGCCGGTGTATCCGTCCTATGCGTTCGAGGCGGATCGCTGGTGCGCGCCTGACGTCGCCAAGCGTGTGCGCCGCGCGATCGACGCGGAGGGCTGGGCGCGTGAGGACGACTGGGCGCCAGGTCTCACCGTACTGCCGCTACGGCGGGCGCCGATGCTCGCGTCGGTCGATCGATCGGTGGCGGACGCGGTGAACAAGGCGGCCTCGGGCGCACGTCTCGACGAGGCCGGGATCGTCCGCCTGTTCGCGGCCCGCGATGCCGACTACGAGCATGTCATTACCGCGGCCGACGCGTTGCGCCAGGTGGTCAGCGGCGAAACCGTCCGCTACGTCGTCAACCGCAACATCAACTACACCAACATCTGCTACTACCGTTGTCGCTTCTGCGCGTTTTCCAAGGGCAAGACCCACGAAGCGTTGCGCGGCACGCCATACGACCTGGCGCTGGACGAAGTGGTGCGACGCTCGCGCGAGGCGTGGGATCGCGGCGCCACCGAAGTGTGTCTGCAAGGCGGCATCCACCCCGATTACACCGGCGCGACCTATCTCGGCATCTGCCGGGCGATCAAGGAAGCGCTGCCGGGGATGCATGTTCACGCCTTTTCTCCGCTGGAAGTGACGCAGGGTGCTGCGACTCTCGGCTTGTCGCTGCACGACTTCCTGGCGCAGCTCAAACAGGCCGGACTCGGCACGCTGCCGGGCACCGCGGCAGAAATCCTCGACGACGAGGTGCGGGCAATCATCTGCCCGGACAAGGTCAACACGGCGCAATGGCTCGACGTGGTTGGCACCGCACACAGGCTCGGCCTGCGCACCACATCGACGATCATGTACGGCCATGTGGAGCGCCCGGTGTCCTGGGCCCGGCATTTGCTGGTGTTGCGCGATCTGCAGGCGGAGACTGGCGGCATCACCGAGTTCGTGCCGCTGCCGTTCGTGCACATGGAGGCGCCGATGTACCTGCGCGGCCAGGCGCGCAAGGGCCCGACGCTGCGCGAGGCAGTGCTGATGCATGCGGTGGCGCGGCTGGTGCTGCACCCGCTGATCACCAACATCCAGACGTCATGGGTGAAGATGGGGCCGGAGGGCGCGGCACTGTGCCTGAACGCCGGCGCCAACGACCTGGGTGGCACGCTGATGAACGAGAGCATCTCGCGCGCCGCCGGAACGCAGCACGGGCAGGAGTTTCCCCCCGAGGCGATGGAGGGATTGATCCGCTCGATCGGGCGCATGCCGGCGCAGCGGAGCACGACGTATGGGCCCGTGTCGAATGAGCGTCGCGCCACGTCGTTCAACGCGCCGGAACTGGCGCCTGTGGTGCAGACGCCGCCACGCAAGATGCTGGCGGCGGAGTAAGAGCTCTCACCACGGCCCAGTGTCATTGCGAGCGGAGCGAAGCAATCTCGGGGGCGTTCTCCACGAGATTGCTTCGCTCCGCTCGCAATGACACTGGCGATCGATCGGCCGATTTCGTCACACTCTCGAATGCGGGTATCCAGTGTGACCAGCACGCATGTTTGCAGCCCTGGATTCCCGCTTGCGCGGGAATCACGATTTCAAGTCGGGGCCTGCATAGGGCTGTCGCCTTACGTTTCGAGGAAGGCCGCAGTGCGAGTCGCCATGGGCGGCATCGCGCGCCGGAGCGCCTGCAAGTCAGCCGGCTGGTCGATGTCAAGGCCGATGCCCGGCAGCTTCACGATCGTCGGCTCGATACCCAGCGTGCGCGCCGCGGCGAGATGCGGCAGGAAGCTGTCGTCGCCGAAGCGCAGCTGCATCACGGCCGGCGGCGAGCAAAGCACCGCATTGGAACCGCGTTCGTCATGCGCGGGAACGATGGTGACCGATTGCGCGGGCCGACGGGCCGCGATGATCGCCGCAATTTCCGCCGACGTGACGCGCGGAATGTCCCCAGGCACCGTCAGCATGCCCTGCCGACCTTCCGCACCGAGGATGCGCGCCATGGCGGCAACCGCGCCGGTGTGCCCGTCGCGCGCCCCTTCGGTGATAACCCGGGCGCCATACCGGCGCGCCAGTTCGCTGGCGAGCGGATCGAGTGTGTTGACCATGATCCCGGCGAGCGGCGCATCGGCGAGCGCGGCCAGCACATCCTCCAGCATCGCCGCGGCAAGCGCCTGGCGCTGCTCTGGCGTCAGCAGCGACGCAAGTCGCTGCTTCGCGCCGGTGAATTCCTTCACCGGCACCGCCGCCCAGATGTCGGCCGTCATCGATCGCGCCGCAGCACCGCAGCCGCACCAAGCACGGTGCGCGCCAGTGCCTCGCGATCGGCGAGTGTCGTCATCATCGTCTGCCCGAGCGTGACCTTGGGGCCGATATGGGCGACCTGGTCCATGTCAGCGTAATCGACGACATAGCCGTCAATCAGCCCGCTGTACCGATGCGCCACGGCACTGGCGCTGGGTATCGTGCCAAGCTCCGCCATCATCTTCGCAGTCGGTCCCTTCACCGCGCGCCCGCCGATGATCGGCGAAACAGCGATCACCGGGGCGGCACAATCGGCAAGCGCGGCACGCACGCCAGGCACTGCAAGGATCGGCTCGATGCTGATGAATGGATTGGACGGGCAGATCACCACCGCTGTGAGTCGCGGGTCGGCCAGCGCAGCCAGAAAGTCGGGGTGGGCACGTGCCGTCGTGGCACCATGAAACGCAAGCTCGTGCACCACGGGTTCGCAGCGCCGATGCACGAAGTAGTCCTGGAAGTCGATCCAACCGTCGTCGGTGCGGACCCGCGTGCGTACCGGATCGTCGCTCATCGGCAGCACGCGCGGCCCCACGCCGAGGCGGCGGCACAAATCCGCAGTGATCGCCGACAGCGTTTCGCCAGCGCGCAGCCGGCGCGTGCGTTCCACATGCACCGCGAGATCGCGGTCGCCCAGCCGGAACCAGGTCTCGCCGCCAAGGGAGGCCAGCGTCTCCATGAACGACCAGGTCTCGTCGTGCCGGCCCCAGCCGAACTCCTGATTGGCAAGCCCGGCCAGCGTGTACATCACCGTGTCGATGTCGGGCGAAATGGCGAGTCCGAGATGTTCGAAGTCGTCACCCGTGTTGGCGACGATCAGCAACTCGTCGGCCGGCAGTACGCGGCTGAGGCCGAGCGCCAGCTTGGCGCCGCCGACACCGCCCGAGAGCGCAACAACGGTCACCGGAACAAATCCTCCTCCGATGGGCGGACCAGCTCCGCGGCCGGTGCAACGGGCGCCGACCAGTCGAGGCCGCGCACCAGCACGACAGGCTGCGCCTCTGCCGCCTGGCCTTGCAGCAGCGATGCGGCGGCGGCAATCTCATCGGCAAAGCCGATGATGCTGACTTCCAGCGTGCGGCCAAACAGGTCGGGCTGGCCGCGCAGGTCGATCAGGCTGGGCAGCCCGGCGGCGCCGATCGCGATGCCGCATGTGCCACGTCGCCACGCGCGGCCGAAGCTGTCGCTGATGATGACGCCGATGGCCACACCGAAACGTTGTTGCAAGTTCGCACGGAGCGCCTCTGCCGATGCGTCCGGATCGCGTGGCAGCAGCAGCACGCGATGCACCCCATCGGCCGACGCCACATTGGATTGATCCACGCCGGCATTCGCCATGACGAAGCCGCGCCGGTGCTGCACGATGATCAGGTTCGGCCGCGAGCGCACCACGCGCGTCGATTCACGCAGGATCACCTCGACCAGCCGCGGGTCCTTGCCGACCTCCCGCGCCAGCTCCACCGCCTCGGCCGACGGCTCGATGGTAGCAAGGTCGACCGTCCGCCCCTCCGCCTTCGACACGATCTTCTGCGCCACCACCACAACGTCACCGTCGCGCAACGCCAGATCGATCCGCGCCAGCGCAGCGCTGATCAGGTCCGCAATGTCGTCTCCGGCGCGGACCATTGGCAGCCCAGGCAGCGCGACAAGTTCCAGCGCAGAACTCATGCCGGCTCTGTGCGATGACTCGTCACATGCTCTAGACCATTGTCGGGTTGACTGGGGTAGCACAACGTTCGGCTGTCATTGCGAGCGCAGCGAAGCAATCTCGTAATCGGTGCGCACTCGGATGGGGATTGCCGCGTCGCTACGCTCCTCGCAATGACACTGTGGCGCGATTGGCGATTTCTTAGGTCAGACCGACAAGGCCCGAAAGCGAGGGCCCAGGGTGACTGGCACGGCCCCCGCTTTCGCGGGGGTGACAGATTTGGGCGCAGGGGTGACAAATTTGGGTCGGAGCTCATCGCGACACGCGACTCGTATCAATCGAAGCGCCGCCGCAGCCTCGGCAGGACCTGCTCGCTGTAGAGCCGCAGGAACCGCTCCTGATCCGGCCCGGGCGCGTGGAACACCAGATGGCGGAAGCCCATCTCGATATACGGGCGGATTTTCTCCACATGCTCGTCGGGATCGGTCGAGACGATCCAGCGGCTCGCCGCGCGCTCCACCGGCAGCGCGGCGGACAGGCGTTCCATCTCGGTCGGGTCCTCGACCGACATCTTCTCCTCGGGAGTCAGCGCAAGCGCCGCCCAGTGCCGTGTGTCGTGCATCGCGCGCTCGCGGTCGGTGTCAAACGACACCTTCATCTCGATCAGCCGGTCGTAGTCGGTGGGCGGATTGCTGGCGAGCTTCAGACCCTCCTCGACATTCGGCAGCAAGGTCTCGGTGTAGAGCTTCCATGCCTTGCCGGACGTGCAGATGAACCCTTGCGCCGAACGCCCGGCATACTTCGCCACCTGCGGCCCCGCCGCGGCGACATAGATCGGCACGGGCTTGTCCGGCTTGTCGTAGATCGTCGCCTTCTCCGTGCGGTAGTACTGGCCCTCGAACGTCACCCGATCCTCGGCCCACAGCTTGCGGATCAACTGCAGCGACTCGCGCAGCCGGGCGAAGCGCTCCTTGGTCTCCGGCCACTGCATACCCGTCGACGGGACCTCGTTCAGCCCCTCGCCGGTCCCCACGCCGAGCACGACACGGCCGGGAAACATTGCGCCCAGGGTGCCGAAGGCCTGCGCCACCACCGAGGGGTGGTAGCGGAACGTCGGCGTCAGCACGCTGGTGCCGATCACCACGCGCTGCGTGGCCGCCCCCAGCGCGCCAAGCCACACCAGCGCCGACGGCGCGTGCCCGTCGGTGTGCTTCCATGGCTGGAAGTGGTCGCTGACGAACACCGAATCGAAGCCGACCTGCTCGGCCAGCACCGAGAATGCCAGCAGCCGCGACGGGGCGAATTGTTCGGCGGAGGCCTTGTATCCCAGCTTGAGCACGATGCGTCTCCTGTTGTCCCGCGCACGCTACTGCCGGCTGGCAGTGGCCATCAACCGGCCCTGGCCGCGCGCAAGGCAATCAAGTGAATGCCTGAGCATCATTCGTCACCCCACGAGAGTACCCCCCAACCCCAACCCTTCCCCGCTGCGCGGGAGAGGGGGCGCATTAAATCCCCCTCTCCCGCGCAGCGGGGAAGGGTTGGGGTGGGGGTCTCTTGTGCCCTCTATCACTCACTCGATTGCCTTCGCCGCGCGCGCCAGCCGGATCAGTTCGCGGCGCACCCCATCCGGATCGGCCACCGGCGCGGACCAATGGATGCGGATCACCCGCTCCCCGTCGGCCAGATCACAGCCATCGACATCGACGGTGGCCATCCGCCATGCGCCAGGCAACCCGGCGATGACAGCCAACGTGTCGGGATGATCGGCGTTGCAGTGAGACATGATCCCGGCTTCCGCCGATGCAATGGCAGCCACGCAAGCGGCTTCCGGCGCCAGATCGGCGGCGCGAAGCCGGGCAGCCCGGGCGAAGCCGCCGACATACAAGCCGCCCAGCGGCCGGATGCGCCAGACCGAGAAGTCGGCAAACTCCGCATACAGCGCCGCGTAGGGATGCACCGCGAGATAGCGGGCTTTCAGCGCCGAATCGGCCGCCGGTTCGGCGAGCCCGGTGATAGTGACGCGGGGGGCGGTCTGCGGGTTGGCGCCCTCCGGCGCCCCGACGACCAGCACCGAGCAACGCGCATCGGCGCGCAGGTGCCTGGTGTGTTCGGACAAGTCGGACAGCAACAGCAGCAGCGAGAGGTCCAGGGCGCAGGCCGGGGTGACCAGGCTGGCGAACGGCTGGCCGTCCGCGGAACTGGCCAGCGTGCCGACGCGTGCGGCCCGCAGCAGCTTGCACGCCTCCCAGGCGGGGGGCTGAGCCATATTCCGTTCACCTCTCGTCCGCAATGCGCCACAATCTGGTGCCAGGATCGCCGCTTTGAAGGACGGAGCGCCCATATGACCGTACCCCCGATGACCGTACCCCAGAAGGACACTCCCATGAAGCAGACCATCGCCCTGGTCGACGATGACCGCAACATCCTGACCAGCGTTGCGATGACGCTCGAGCAGGAGGGTTTCCTGGTCCGCACCTACACCGACGGCGAAAGCGCCCTGCAGGGGCTCAACGCCCGACCGGTGGACCTGGCGGTGCTCGACATCAAGATGCCGCGGATGGACGGCATGGAGCTGCTGCAGCGGCTGCGCCAGCGCAGCTCCATGCCGGTGATCTTCCTCACCTCGAAGGACGAGGAGGTGGACGAGCTGATGGGGTTGCGGCTCGGCGCGGACGACTACATCACCAAGCCGTTCAGCCAGCGCCTGCTGATCGAGCGCATCCGGGCGCTGCTGCGGCGCAACGAAGCCAGCCGCGCCGAGGGCTCCGGCGCCGCGCCCGGCGGCGTGATGGTGCGCGGCGAGCTGACACTGGACGAGACCAAGCACCAGTGCATCTGGCGCGGCCAGGACATCCAGCTCACGGTCACCGAATTCCTCCTGGTGAAGGCGCTCGCGGCGCGGCCAGGCCTGGTAAAGAGCCGCGACCAGCTCATCGACGCGGCGTACGGCGAGAACATCTACGTCGACGACAGGACGATCGACAGCCACGTCAAGCGTATCCGGAAGAAGTTCCGCACCGTCGACGACAGCTTCAACCACATCGAGACGCTCTACGGCATCGGCTACCGCTACAAAGAGCACTGATCGGCATCCATCCATGCCCGACGGCACCACCCTTACCGTGCTCGCGCCACAAGCGGCCTCGCAGCCGAAGCGGTTCCGCGCGCGCTGGGTGTCGCCGTTGCTGCGCCGCATTCTGCTGGTGAATGCGCTGCCGCTGGCGCTGCTGGTGGCGGCGTTGCTGTATCTCGACCAATACCAGAACGGGTTGCTGGAGGCCCAGGTATCGGCGCTGCGCGAGCAGGCGCGAATCTACGCTGGCGCTCTGGGCGAGAGTGCGGTGCAGATGGCCGAGCCCGATAATCCGAAGCTCGTGCCGGATATCGCGCGTCCGCTGCTGCGCCGGCTGACCGACCCGACCCCCGGCGCGCAGGCCAAGGTGTATGCCCCGGATGGCACCGTGATCGCCGATTCGCGGGTGCGCGAGGGGGCGAGCGGAGCGGTGAACACCGAACCGCTGCCGCCCGCGGTGGAGCACGGTCCATTCGTCGGCGCGATCGGCTGGATCTATGACAAGGTGCTGGCGCTGCTGCCGCACGAGACGCCGACCCCGCTGGTGGTGGACATGACGCCCGGGGCGGCGGGGCTGGAGTGGCAGCCAGATGTGAAGGAGGAGCTGCGGCTCAACAGCTCAGGCCAGAGCCGCGAGATGCCCCCCTATATCCGGCGCACCAAGGACAACCGGCTGCTGGTGACGGTGGCGGAACCGGTGGAGCGTGACCGCCACACGGTGGGGATCATCCTGCTGACGCGCGAGGCGCGCGAGGTGGACACCAGCCTGTTCGTCGTTCGCATGTCCATCCTCGCCCTGTTCGGTCTGGCGCTCGGCCTGACGGTGCTGCTGTCGTGGTACCTGTCGCTGACCATCGCGCGACCGATCCTGCGGCTGGCAGGTGTCGCCGCGGAGATGCGCGAGGGGCACGGGCGGGCGGGCAGCGTGCCGCCGCCACTGCTGCATCGGCGGGACGAGGTCGGCGCACTGGCAACCGCGCTGTCGGATTCCGCGCAGGCGCTGTGGGCGCGCATGGACGCGATCGAGAAGTTTGCCGCCGACGTGGCGCACGAGATCAAGAACCCGCTGTCGTCGATCCGCAGTGCGATCGAGACGCTGCGCCGCATCGAGGATCCCGCGCGGCAGAAGCTGTTGCTGACGATTATCGCGCAGGACGTGACGCGGCTCGACCGGCTGATCAGCGATGTCAGCGACGCGTCGCGGCTTGACGCCGAGCTGTCGCGCATCACCGCCGAACGGGTGGACGTGGTGCCGATCCTGCGCGCGTTGCAGGAGCTGGACGAAGCGACGCGCGACGAAGCGAACGACCCGCATGTGGAGGTGGACGCGCCGTCCTCGGGCCTTGCGGTGTGGGCCGTCGAGGACCGGCTGGTGCAGGTGCTGCGCAACCTGGTCGCGAATGCGCAGTCGTTCAGCCCGCCGCGCGGCAGGATCACGCTGCGTGCGCGCGAGACGGGCGGGATGGTGGAGATCAGCGTTGAGGATGACGGGCCAGGGATTCCCGAGGGGAATCTGGAGCACATCTTCGACCGGTTCTACTCCGAGCGGCCAAAGGGCGAGAAGTTCGGTCAGCACTCAGGGCTCGGCCTGTCGATCAGCCGGCAGATCGTGGAGGCGTTGCGCGGGCGGATCTCGGCGGAGAACCGGCACGATGCGAGCGGCAAGGTGGTGGGCGCAAGGTTCGTGGTGCGGTTGCCGAAGGCATAGGATATATTCGCCACCTATAGCGGGTTCAGGGTGACCGGAATCGCGCGCGAGCCTCGCCTGTCGTGATGGGTATCGCTGCGCTCAACCCATCCTACAGGTTGCTGCGGCGTAGCCGGTGTAGGATGGGTTGAGCAGAGCGAAACCCATCATTCCGGCGAGATTTCAGTCATGCCGAACGTGCTCTAGGCACCTTCGTGCCTCTGTCGCGAATCCTGCCTACTGCATCGTCACACCCTGCAACCGTATCAGGCCATCCGGCACCTGCTGGAAACCCATCAGATTCTTCTTCATGCCGACGATGTTCTTGCCGGTCCACAGATAGATCAATGGCAGGTCCTTGCGCTCCTGGTCCCAGACCTTGGCGTAGAACGCCCGGCGCTGGTCGACTGCCGCAACGGTGCGCGCATCGTCCAGCGCCTTGTCGACATCAGGATTGGTGTAGTGGCCGTAGTTGAACGTCCCGCCAGTGTGCAACATCTGCCACATGTTGCCGTCCGGATCGGCACGGCCCGACCAGCCAATCAGATAGGCCTGGAAATCGCCGGCATAGGCTGCCTGCAAGGATGACGCGAACTCCATCGCCTTGATCTTCAGATCGAAGCCGGCCTCGTTCACCATCGACTGGATCACCTCGCCGGCCTGCTGGATGTCCGAGCCATTGGTGATCGTCAGCGTCACCGGCACAGGCAGCTTCACGCCCGCCTGTTGCAGCAGCGCCTTGGCTTTCGCCACGTCACGCGCCGGCGGCTTCAGGTCCTGAAAGTGGAACGGCGAGCTCGGCGGATTGGCCTGGATCGTCGATGTATACATGCCGCTATAGACGACCTGGATCAGCGCCTCGCGATCCAGCGCGAGCTCGAACGCCTGCCGCAGCAGCGTGTTCTTGCCGAGCGTGGTCTCCTGCGCCGGTCCGTTGTCCGTGTTGACCGAGATGCCGGTATAGGCGAGCGAATCGCCGATCGCCGTCTTCAGCTTCGGGTCACGCTGCACGGCAGGCACATCGGTCGGCAGGATGTATTCGACGATATCCAGCGCACCCGCCTGCAGGTTCGCCAACCGCACCGACGAATTCGGGTTCGGCAGGTAGACGACTTCATCAAAGTGGATCGACTTGGCGTCCCAGTAGCCAGGGAAGCGCTTCACCACGATGCGGTCCTGCGCCACGCGGCTCTCGAAGCTGAACGGTCCGGCGCACACTGGATGCAGGCCGAACTTGTCACCCGCCGCCTCGGTTGCCTTGGGCGAGATCATGATGCCGGCGCGATCGGTGAGCTGGGCCAGCAATTGCGAAGCGGGCGCCTTCAGATTGAGCTGCACGGTCAGCGGGTCGATGACGTCAATGCTGTCGATCGAGTTGACCTCGCCACGCCGCATGCTGCCCTTGGCGTTGAGGTCGCGCGTCAGCTTGTATTTCACCGCCTCCGCATTGAGTTTTTCCCCGTCCTGGAATTGCACGCCGTCACGGATGCGGATGAGGAGATGCGTCGGGTCCTTCCATTCGTAGCCGGTCGCCAGCACGGGCACGATGTTCAGCTTGGTATCGATGTCGAACAGCTTGTCGCACAGACCCGAGAAGACGATGCGGCCGACATAGGAGGAACCGAGGGTCGGATCGAGCAGATCGGGATCCTCGCGCAGACCCACATGCAGGACCCTGTCCTGGGCGAAAGCCTGCGTCGCCAGCGATAATGCACAGAACAAGCCGAACGCGAACCGACGCATGGAAGCCCCCCCTTTACCCCCGTCATGGCCGTCCTCGGGCCTGACCCGAGGATCAACCCGGCCATCTACCCAATGGGGTTGCGTGGATGGCCGGGTCAAGCCCGGCCATGACGATAGAGGACGGTATCACCCCGGCGCGACCCGTTCCCGCTCGATCGCAGCGTCGATGATGGCACGATCCAGCGTGCCCCATTCGCTGTCCCTGCCAGGCACGAAACGCCGGAACACGGCAAAGCGTTCGAGGCTGACGCGATACAGCCGCCGCAGCTCGGCCAACGGATCAGGGTGATCGTCGGCGCGGATGTCGAGGTCGGGATACGGATCGCGCGAGCAGATCTTCAGCCCGGCGGACTGCTTGCCGCGCTTGTCGCCGCCCGCTGCCTCGCCGGCCTCCAATGCGCTGATCAGCCGTTCGGCCAGGCTGCCGGTGGAGCCGAGATACGCCTCGATGGACCGCTGCACGACTGCGGGTCCCGACAGCATGTTGCCGGCGACCGACACGTCCTGCCCGCGCACATGGCCGGACCATGTGATGCAGTTCGGTCCGGTGTGCTGCGCGATGCGTCCCGCCGAATCGATGATGTGAAACTGCCGCTGGTCCGCGCCCGGATCTGGCCCGACCAGCGAAGCCAGCACCACATCCGCCGGTTCGCCCGCGCGCAGGCGGGGCATCGCGTGCACCGCATACATCGGATTGACCAGCGCCTGCGTGGACAGCGCGGCCACGCCGCCCTTGACGTGGATGCACATGGCACCAACCGCGAAGAAGCGCGACGCGACCGCGGCACCGAGCGCGCCGGTCGCAGGATCGCGGACAAGAATGGAGAAGGTCATTGGGCTCCACATTCCAGCAGACAAGACGGAATTCGCACATCCCTTCACCTCTCCCGCTCGCGGGAGAAGTCGCCGCGCATCAGCGCGGCGGGTGAGGGTGCTTCACGCGCGACGTCGCCAACGCGATTTCACCAAGGATCACCTCAATCACGCCATTCGAGTTCTTCAACGCATCATTGTTCCAAAACCGGACGACGCGCCAGCCTTGAGCATCCAACCAGGCCGTGCGCCACTCGTCCTGTGCCGACTCCGCATGTTGGCCTCCGTCAACCTCAATCACCAGCCGGAACTCGACACTGGCGAAGTCGGCGATGAACGGGCCGATCGGATGTTGGCGGCAAAACTTGCAACCAGCCAGACGTCGGTCTCGCAAAATCCGCCAGAGGAAAATCTCAGTATCGGTCTGGTGCTGCCGGAGATATCTGGCTTGCCTGCGGGACATGCCGGGAGATTGGCGGAGAGGGGATGGAGGAAAAGTTTGCCCGTGGCGCGAAGTCCACCGTCACCCGCGCCGCTTCCGCGTTGCGACCTCTCCCACAAGCGGGCGAGGTGAATATTTACGACCCTCGACAGGCTCTTGCGAGACCTCAGCCGTTTGGCGGCTTGTACCACCCCGGCTTGCGCTTCTCGCGGAATGCTGTCGTGCCCTCCCGGCCCTCCGGCGACTGTCGCTGCATCCAGCCTTCGTGTGCCAGCAGCTCCGCCTCCCGTTCGTCGAGCAGCAGGCCGTTGGCGCCCAACATGGACAGCTTCGTCCGGGCGATCGCACCAGGCGCGCTCAGGATGATCGCATCCAGCACCTCGGCAAGCCGCGCCTCCATCCGCGCCTCGGGCACGACCTCGTGGACCAGGCCGATCCGCAGCGCCTCGTCCGCGCCGAAGCGCTCGCCGGTCAGCGCGTAGCGGCGGGCCTGCCGTATGCCGATCGCATTGACCATGTGCGTCGAGATCGGCGTCGGCGCGATGCCGTGGCGCACCTCACTGATGCCGAAAATCGCGTCCGGCGTGGCCAGCGCGATATCGACACAGCAGGCGATGCCGCAGCCGCCGCCGAAGCAGGCTCCGTGCACCACCGCTATCGTCGGCTTCGGCAGTTCGTTGAGCAACCTGCTGAAACGGACGGTGATGATCGATGCCGTGTAGTTCTCTTCCGGTCCCTGGCGGGACAGCCGGTTCAGCCAGTTGAGGTCGGCGCCGGCCTGGAAATGCCTGCCGGCCCCGCGGATGACCAGCGCGCGCACTTCAGTATCGGCCGCCAGCGTTTCCAGCGCGGCAGTCAACGCGCGCAGCAGGTCCTCGTCGTAGGCGTTGGCGACTTCGGGACGGTTCAGCGTGAGCGTCGCGACGCCGCGGGCATCCGTGGCAAGCAGGTAGCGGTCTGCGGTCATGGTTCGACAACCTTTGCAGGATCGACATTGGCGCCGCACACAAGCACGCCGACCCGGGCACCGGCGGGCGGCGTGAAGGCACCGCACAGCAGCGCCGCGAGGGCTGTGGCGCCGCCAGGTTCGGCGACCAGGCGCATGCGGTCCCAGATCATGCGCTGCGTCGCCGCGATGGCAGCATCGGGCACCAGCACCGCAGCGGCAACATGCGCCTGTGCAATGGGGAACATCAGGCTGCCGACCTGACGGGCGCCGAGACTGTCGGCTGCCAGCCCACCTACCGGAGCCTCAACGGGATGGCCGGCCTGCAGCGCATTGTGAAGTGCGGGACAGCCCTCGGGTTCGACACTGATCACCTTGGCACTGCCGGCGTACCAGGCGGCCATGCCACCGATCAGGCCGCCGCCGCCGGTCGCGACCAGGATGTGCGAGAGGTCCGGCGCGTCATGCTCGAATTCGCGCCCGACGGTGCCCTGGCCGGCAAGCACATCCGGGTGGTCGTAGGCATGCACTTCCAGCGCTCCGGTCTCGGCCTGGCGGTCACGCGAGGCGGCCAACGCCTCGGCATACGTCGCACCGGTCTGCACCACGCGGGCACCGTAGCTGGCGATGCGGGCAACCTTCGCCGGCGGCGTCAGTTCGGGGACGAAAATCTCGGCCGTCGCGCCGAGGGCACGGGCGGCGTAGGCAACCGCGGCGCCATGGTTGCCGCCCGACGCGGCGATGACACCGGCGGGGGGCAAGCTGGCCGACAGCAGACGATTGAACGCGCCGCGCGGCTTGAAACTGCCCGCGTGCTGCAGCAGTTCCAGCTTCAGCATCACCGGAAAGCCAAGGCCCAGCTCCGCGCCGGTGAGGCAGAGGAGAGGCGTGTGTCGGACATACCCGGAGATCCGGGCGGCGGCGGCGGCGATATCGCTTCGGCTGACCATGGCGGGCAGGACGCTGGCATGACCCTATCCAGGCGACAAGCCGCTTCCTTTCCGACGTGTATCGGCCCAGATTGTGCGGTCATGCAGATCCACGGGAGCTGCGCCTGCCGCGACGGCAACGGCGTGCTGCTGATCGGTCCACCGGGTGCCGGCAAGTCCGACCTGGTGCTGCGCCTGCTTGCGCGCGGCTTCGATCTGGTGGCTGATGATCGCGTGGACATTGCGGATGGCATGGCGCGGCCAGTGCCGGCACTCACCGGGCTGCTGGAGGTGCGGGGGCTTGGAATCGTGCGGCTGCCCTATGTTGCCGTGGCGCGGCTGGCCCTGGTGGTGGAACTGGGCGATGCCGGCACGCGGCTGCCGACGCCGACCCGGCATGACGGGCTGGGGCTGCCGATGGCGCGGCTGGATGCCTGGGCAGCCTCGGCGCCGGAGCGGGTTTCCCTGGCCTTGGACTGCGCGCTCGGCCGCGTCGCACAGGTCGCCGGAGCCTTCGCGGCATGAGCGCCGACCGGCTGCGCATCGTTCTGGTCACCGGCCTGTCCGGGGGCGGCAAGGCATCGGTGCTGCGCGCGCTGGAAGACCTGGGATACGAGGCGGTCGACAATCCGCCGCAGCCGATGCTCGAGGACATGGTGACCCACAGCGAATACAAGCTGGCGATCGGCGTGGACGCGCGCACGCGCGGCTTCGATGCCAGCCTGGTGCTGGAAACCCTTGAGCGGCTGCGCGCCAATCCCTCGCTGCGGCCGGAGCTGGTTTACGCCTGGGCGGACGAAACGACGCTGCTGCGGCGCTATACCGAGACAAGGCGGCGCCATCCGCTGGCACCGCAGGGACGGGTCGCCGCCGGCATCGCGCGGGAGGAAATGCTTACCGCGCCGCTGCGGAGCGGGGCGGACCTGGTGATCGATACCTCGGAGCTGCCGCTTGCTTCGCTGCGACGATTGATCGAACGGCATTTCGGCGCCGACAGCGACGCCGAGGAAAGCCGGCTGGTGGTGTCACTGATCTCGTTCGCCTATACGCTTGGCCTGCCCCGGGAAGCAGATCTGGTATTCGATGCCCGGTTTTTGCGAAATCCTCATTATGATCCCATATTACAGCCGCGGACGGGCCTGAATGCCGAGGTCGGCGCCTTCGTGGCGGCGGACCCCGACTTCGCGACGTTCTTCGACAAGCTGGCTGAATTGATCGACATGCTCTTGCCGAGGTTCGTCCAAGAGGGCAAGAAATATGCGACAATCACAATTGGGTGTACAGGCGGGCGGCACCGCTCGGTCTATCTGGTCGAAAAACTCGCCGACTATCTGGCAGCCCGGATCGCCGCCGCGCGGGCGTCCGGGGATACGGGCTTCGGTTGGCGGCTGCACGTGACGCACCGTGAACTGGCCCGCGAGGGTCTTGAGGCGGCTTACCTGACCGATCGGCCGGTGCCGAGGACGGGCAGTGCCTCCGAATTTCGTGGCGAGGCTGCGACAGCCGCGCCGATTCAGGCACAGGAGGCCTGAGACGACAACATGACCGTCCCATCAGTATTCTCCGCCAGGGAAGCCTGCCCACTCCGATGATCGGCATGATCCTGGTGACCCACGGCCGGCTGGCCGAGGAGCTGCGTTTGGCCATGGAGCACGTGGTCGGGGCGCAACGGAACGTCGGCACGGTGTGTATCGGGCCCGACGACGACATGGAGAATCGCCGCGCCGAGATCGAGGCGTGTATCAGCCGGTGCGATACGGGCGATGGCGTGGTCCTGCTCACCGACATGTTCGGCGGTACGCCGTCCAACCTCGCCATCTCGATGATGCAGCGGAAGGGCGTGGAGGTGATCGCCGGCGTGAACCTGCCGATGCTGGTGAAGCTCGCCAAGGTGCGGTCGAAGCAGCCGCTGGCCGACGCGGTGAACTGCGCCGAGGAGGCCGGGCGGAAATATATCGCCGCTGCCTCGCACGTGCTGCACGGCTGCAAGCTTGACGGCTCGTGCGAATGACGCCGCAGGACGGCGACAACCTCCCATCAGACCCCTCCCCGCCTTCCAGCGCACCGGTCCTGACCAGGTTCGTCACCGTGACCAACAAACGTGGCATGCACGCCAGGGCGGCCGCGAAGTTCGTCATGCTGGCGGAGCGCTTCGGCGCCTCGGTCGATGTGATCCGGGACGGCCAGTCTGTTCCCGCGCGCTCCATCATGGGGCTGATGATGCTGGGCGCCGGCAAGGGTGCGGTGATCGAGCTTCGCGCCGAGGGATGGGACGCCAAGGAGGCACTCGACGCTCTGGCGGCGCTGGTCGAGTCCGGCTTCGATGAGCAGGGTTGACCCGCCTCCCCCGCAGCACAAGCGCCTGACCCGGTCGCGATACGACGGTTCGCGGCCGGAGGTGGTCTTCAGCGGGATCCCGATCTCGGCGGGCGTGGCGATCGGTCCGGTATTCCAGGCCTCGGAGCCGGTGCCGGAGATCACGCGGCACAAGATCCTCGCCGCGGACAGCGCCGCCGAAGGAGCGCGTCTCGACGCCGCCATCGCCCAGTCGCGCAAGCAGCTCATCAAGCTGCGGGCGCGCCTCGCCGTGCTGCCCGAGGAGAGCCAGGCAGAGCTCGCGCCGCTGATCGATGCCTATATCCGGATGCTGGGTCCGTCCCGGCTGATCCGCGGCGTGCGGCGGCGCGTCGAGGAGACACTGCTATCGGCCGAGAGCGCGGTGATGGCGGAGGCCGATGCGATTGCCGCGGCGATCCTGGGGCAGACGGAACCCGGGATGCCGGGGGACGACCAGGCAAGCCTGCGGCGGCGTGCCGAGGAGGTGCGGGAGATCGGGCGGCGCCTGGTGCGCAATCTCACCCGTGCCCCCTTCCGCAGCTTCGCCGGCCTGCCGGAAGGCGCGGTGCTGATCTCCGAGGCGCTGCGCCCGTCCGATGCGGCGTTGCTCGATCCCGCCCGGCTCGCTGGCGTGGCGACCGAGGAAGGCGGCGCCGAGGGCCATACCGCGGTGATGCTGCGCGCGCTCGGCGCACCAGCCGTGCTGGGCGCACCGGGATTGGCCCACGCGATCAAGCCTGGCGACCTCGCCGTGGTGGACGGTTCGGCCGGCACGGTGGTGCTGAACCCGACCGCGGCAACCCTGGCCACCGCACGCCGGGCGGTCACCGCTTTCGCGCGTGAGCGCCAGCGCTTCGCCAAGCTGCGCCGCCTGCCGGCGGAGACCATGGACGGCGAGGCCGTGGAGCTGCAGGCCAATCTGGAGCTGCCGATCGAACTGCCGCTGATCGCGCAATCAGGCGCGGTCGGCATTGGCCTGCTGCGCACCGAGTTCCTGTTCATGAACCGCGAGACGGTGCCGGACGAGGACACGCAGGCGGAAACCTATCGCTCCATCGTGGAGGCGATGGGCGGCGATCCGGTGGCGATCCGCGTGCTGGACTGGGGTGGCGAGAAGGACATCGAGGCGCTGTCCAGCGCCGGCTACGTGCCGGAGGTGGCGGATGCCAACCCGGCGCTCGGGTTGCGTGGCATCAGGCTTCTGTTGCGCCGGGTCGAGCTGCTCGAGACACAGTTCGCGGCGATCCTGCGCGCCGCCACCGCGGGCCCGGTGCGGGTGATGCTGCCGATGGTCACCACGGTCGCCGAGGTGCGCGCGGCGCGCGATGTGTATGAGCGTGTGGCGCGGCGGCTGCGCCGGCGCGGCGAGCGAATCTCCGAAAAGCTGCCGCCGCTCGGTATCATGATCGAGACGCCGGGCGCCGCCTTGTCGGCGGATGCACTGGCGCTGGAGGCCGATTTCTTCGCGATCGGCACCAACGACCTCACTGCCTACACCCTGGCGGTCGACCGGGCCGAGGCGGATGTAGCCGAGCTGTATGACCCGCTGCATCCCGCGGTGCTGCGGCTGGTGCAGTTCGCCACCGAGGCGGCGTTGCGCATGCGGATGCCGGTGTCGGTATGCGGCGAGATGGCGGCCAATCCGCGGCTGACGCCGCTGCTTCTGGGCCTCGGTTTGCGCAGCTTCAGCATGAACGCCTCGGCGGTACCGCGGGTGAAGCGGGCGGTGCGGGCGGTGGAGATCGATGCCTGCGCCCGCTTTGCCCGTCGGGTGATGGAGCAGTCGGATCCGGCCCGGATCGAGGAGCTGGTGGAAGGCTTCAGCCGGCAGCCGTCTGGAAGCGATGCCCACGGCGCCACCCGTGCCGCACATTGAGGTTCAGACAAAAATTCAGACGATGCGCCTGAAACCAGACAGACGTCGGACTGTCAGTCAGGGATGCGGGGGAACAGTTTGATCGCGAGATTTTCGCTCAGATCGCTGAGCGTCCTGTCGCGGAAATGCGTCGCCTGGGCGACGTAGCTCCTGATCGGCGCCAGCAGGCCGTTGCGGTCCAGTACCATCACGACGCCACCCGCACAGTTCGGCGCAAGTTCGAGGGCGCACAGGACCGGCGGGACCACCAGAAAGGCGATCATGTAGTAACCGAGGGCGAAGCCAACTACCACGTTCCGCATCGACGCAAACTCACGCTGGTTGCCGCGTGGCCGACGCGTTACGGCTCCAGGACTCGTTTGGCAAGTCTTTAATCGCTATAAACATCCCATAATATGGGATTACTGGGTCTGCAATCGATAGTTGTATCAGGCCATAAGCACGCCGCGCTGGCGCAGGAACCCGAGCAGCTCCAGCAAGGGCAGGCCGAGGATGGCGGCATGCTCGCCTTCAACGCGCTCGAACAAATGCACCCCGCGCCCCTCCAATCGGTAGGCACCGACCGTGGTGGTGACCTCGTCACCTTCGGCGGCCAGATAGGCATCCAGGAAGGCGTCGCTGAACCGTCGCATCGTAAGGCGCGGGTTGGCCACGTGGTGCCACACGCGCTGCCCGTCCTGCTGACACAGGACCGCCGTGGCCAATGCATGGGTGCGGCCGCGCAGCGCGCGAAGCTGAGCGGCCGCCGCCGCCGAATCACCCGGCTTGTCGAACCACTCGTCGCCACATACCAGGATCTGGTCGGCACCGATCACCAGCGCCTCCGGATCACGCAACGCGACACGCCTCGCCTTCAGTTCGGCCAGCAGCAGGGCAGCCGCCTCCGCACTCGCGCCATCTGCCTTGGCAGTCCGCTTGACGTCCGCCTCGTCGATATGCGCCGGCTGGATCGTGAATGTGAGGTCCGCCGCCTGCAACACGGCACGGCGGGAAGCAGAGGCACTGGCCAGGATCAGCCGAGGGGTCGGACGCTGCAGCATCACGGTTTGGCTTCGGCGTCTTTGCGCCGGTGCTCATGCCAAGCCTCCATGAGCTGCAACACGGTCGCCGCGGTCTCCTCGATGGAGCGCCGCGTCACGTCTATCACCGGCCAGCCCCTTCGGTTGCACAGCCGCCTGGCCCAGAGCAACTCCGCCTTCACCGCGTCCTCGTCGACATAGTCCGTGCTGTTCTGGCGCACGATGCCGGCAGTATTGCCGGCGCCGATCAGCCGGAGACGGTGGCGGCGGATCTCAATCAGCGCCTCGGCTCCCAGCGTGAGCCCGATCACCGGGCACTGCACGGTGTCCAGGCCAGGCGGCTCCGGCAGGCTCGGCACCAGCGGGACATTGGCGGCCTTGATGCCGCGATTGGCCAAATAAAAGCAGGTCGGCGTCTTCGAACTGCGGGACACGCCGACCAGGACCACATCCGCCTCGGCCAGACCTGGCTGCTGCTGGCCATCGTCATGCGCCAGCACATAGTGCATCGCGTCGATACGGCGGAAATAATCGGCGTTCAGCACATATTGCCGGCCGGGCCGAGCCGCGGCCTGCTCGCCGATGTAGTCCTGCAGCAGGTTCATCACCGGGTCGAGCACGTTCACCACCGGCACGTCCAGCCGCCGGCAGGTCGTCTCCAGCTCAGCCCGCAGCGCCCGGTCGACCAGGGTGGAAAGCACCGGTCCCGGCTCGTGCTCCACACCCTCCAGCACGCGATGCAACTGAAAACGCGTCCGGATCAGGCTCCAGCGGTGATAGACGATCTCCGTATGCTCAAATTGGACCGTCGTGGCTCGCGCGATGGCGTTCAGTGTCTCGCCGGTGGCGTCGGAGACCAGGTGCAGGTTGATGCGATGATCGGACATGGGAGTGAGGATAGCGGGGATAATGGGGGCTGCCATCAGGCCTGGGCGCACCGGCGACGAATCCCGGGGACAAGTCCCGCATCCCGATGAACAGGGGATGAATTCGCCGCTGTCGCTGGGGAATCCAGGATGACAGCCGTCCAGTCCGCGATTCCAACTGCTTCGGCGGTAAGGCTACTGTGAGTATCCAGGGAATGTTTCCGGGAGAGAGCCGGTACCCCGTGACTCACAGCCCCAACTACCACCGCATCAGGTTTCTTTATTCTGCTTTCCTGTTATGCGAGGGGTATGAAGACCGGCACAAAGCCACTGTTGCGGGCGCTACGCGGGGAGCCGGTCTGGCCGCCGCCGATCTGGTTGATGCGCCAGGCGGGGCGATACCTGCCGGAATACCGCGACGTCCGGTCCAGGGTCGGCGATTTCATAGCGCTGTGCACGACACCGGGTCTGGCGGCAGAGGTGACGCTGCAACCCATCCGTCGCTACGGCTTCGATGCGGCGATTCTGTTCAGCGACATCCTGATGCTGCCATGGGCCATGGGCCATGGGCTGGAATACCGGGAAGGCGAGGGACCGGTGTTGCCACCGCTGCGTGATGAGGCCTCCGTCATGGCGCTCGATCCGTGCCGCATCCCGGAGGCGATTGCGCCGATCCTGGAAACCGTGCGCCTGGTCCGCACGGGTCTCGCGGCCGAAGGTTTTTCTGACTGTGCCTTGATCGGCTTTGCCGGCGCGCCATTCACCGTGGCCTGCTACATGGTCGAAGGCGGCGGCTCCAAGGATTTCGCCGCAACGCGGACCATGGCCTATCGCGAGCCGGAGCTGTTCGAACGGCTGATTTCCCTGCTCACCGATGCGACGGTGACCTATCTCGCGGCGCAGATCGAGGCCGGTGCCGAAGCGGTGATGCTGTTCGACAGTTGGGCAGGGGTGCTGTCGCCACGGCTTTTCCGTTCGCATGTGATCCGGCCGACCGAAACGATCGTGGCGAGGCTCAGGTCGCGCTTCCCGACCGTGCCGGTGATCGGCTTTCCGCGCTTGGCAGGTTTGATGATCGGCGACTACGCTGTGGCGACGCAGGTGAACGCAGTCGGCCTCGACACCTCAATGGATCCGGCCTTGGTCGCGCGATGCGTGCCGCAGGATGTCGCCTTGCAAGGCAACCTGGACCCGCTGGCATTGGCTGGTGGCGGGGAGGCCTTGCGGCACGAGACGCTGGAAATCCTGCATACGCTGCGCGGACGGCCGTTCATCTTCAACCTGGGGCATGGCATCGTGCCGCAGACGCCGCCGCAGCATGTGGCGGAGCTCGTGGAGCTGGTGCGTGCGGCCTAAGGTTGCCGTCGTGCTGTTCAATCTGGGCGGGCCCGACAGGCCGGAGGCGATCAAGCCCTTCCTGCTGAATCTGTTCATCGATCCGGCGATCTTGCGCGTGCCATTCTTCCTGCGGCCCATCCTGGCGCGTTTCATCGTGCGAAGCCGGTTACGGCCCGCGACCGCGAACTACGCCATGCTTGGCGGCAGATCGCCGTTGCTCGAACTGACGCAGGCGCAAGCGGCGGCGCTCGCGGCTGGGCTGCGAGAGCTTGACGCGAAATGCTTCATCGCGATGCGCTACTGGCACCCGCTGAGTGACGAAACGGCCCAGACCGTGCGGGATTGGCAGCCGGACGAGGTGGTGCTGCTGCCGCTCTATCCGCACTATTCCACGACGACGACGGGCAGTTCGCTCACCGCGTGGCGTGAGGCCGCCGCACGCGCCGGCCTTGTGGCGGATACCGTGACCATCTGCTGCTACGCAACCGATGCGGACTATGTCGCGGCCACGACCGCGTTGCTGCACACGGCGTACCACGCGGCACGGACGCGGCTCGATCCGGCGGTGCGGCTTCGCGTGCTGTTTTCCGCCCATGGGCTACCGGAGGTCGTGGTGCGTCAGGGCGACCCGTATCAATGGCAGATCGAGCGGACAGTTGCCTGCGTCCTGGCGGAATGGCGCGAAAGAGCGCCGGACTGGGTGATCTGCTATCAGTCGCGTGCGACGCCACAACAATGGATCGGGCCTAGCACCGAAGCCGAGATCGAGCGGGCGGCGCACGACAGGGTGGCGGTGCTGGTGGTGCCGATCGCCTTCGTCTCCGAGCATTCCGAGACGCTGGTAGAGCTCGACGTGGAATATCGTGCACTGGCGGAGAGGCTGGGCGTGCCGGGCTATTTCCGTGTCCCCACGCAGAACTCCGATGCCGCGTTCATTGCGGCGCTAGCGCGACTGGTGCGACATGCGCGCTCGCATGGTCCAGGCCTGTGCAGCCATGCCGGTGGACGGATCTGCCCGGCGGACCGGAGCGGCTGCCCGCACAGGGCGCTCCAGTGACGATTGCGTTTCTGGCCTGGCTGTATCCGTGGACGAAGGCGCTCCATGTAATCGCAGTGATCGCCTGGATGGCAGGTATGTTCTATCTGCCTCGGCTTTATGTGTACCACTGCGAGCTGAAGCCTGGCTCGGCCGAGAGCGAGCGGTTCAAGATGATGGAGCGGCGGCTGCTCCGGCAGATCATCAACCCGGCGATGATCGCTACATGGCTGTTCGGAGTCATGCTCGTGCTGACGCCGGGGATTCTGGACTGGTCCGCGGGCTGGTGGCACGTGAAGCTCGCCGCGGTGATCCTGCTGACCGGTTTCCACGGCGCGCTGTCGCGCTGGCGGCGGGACTTCCTGGAGGACCGCAATATTCGTCCGCAGCGTTTCTACCGCATCGCCAACGAGGTGCCCACGCTGCTGGTCATCGGCATCGTGGTGATGGTCATCGTCCGGCCGTTCTGACGCCGCCGATCCAAAGCCCTTGACTTTCCATGCTGATCGGACCACCTGCCGGTTGACGGGAGGACTCCGATCCGCCTAGCCTCTGGCTTCCCCCCGCAAGGCGGCAATCAACCCCCGCCTCGATCCTCCCACCAGACGGGACCGAACCCGGCCATCGATAATGCGATGGTTGGCAACGACACACCGGGCGTTCTGCCCGCGTTCCGCTTCATCAATCGGACCACGCCGAGGCGTCCATGCATCTCGCCGAACTAAAGGCCAAATCACCCGCCGACCTGCTGAGCTATGCCGAATCGCTGCAGATCGAGAACGCATCGTCCTTGCGCAAGCAGGACATGATGTTCGCGATTCTGAAGAACCTGGCCGAGAACGACCAGGCGATTCATGGCGAGGGCACGCTGGAAATCCTGCCTGACGGCTTCGGCTTTCTGCGCAGCCCGGAAGCCAACTATCTGCCGGGTCCCGATGACATCTATGTGAGTCCGAGCCAGGTGCGGCGTTTCGCCCTGCGCACTGGCGATTCGGTCGAGGGCCAGATCCGCGCGCCGAAGGACGGCGAGCGCTATTTCGCCTTGCTCAAGCTCAACACCATCAATTTCGAGCCACCCGACGCGGTGCGGCATCGGATCAACTTCGACAACCTGACCCCGCTCTATCCCGATGAGCGGCTGAAGATGGAAGTGGAGAACTTCCAGTCGGTGGCGAAGGGTCCGACGAAGGACTACACGCCGCGGGTGATCGATCTGATCGCGCCGATCGGCAAGGGTCAGCGTGCATTGATCGTGTCGCCGCCGCGCACCGGCAAGACGGTGATGCTGCAGAACATCGCCACCGCGATCGCCGCCAACCATCCCGAGGTGTTCCTGATCGTGCTGCTGATCGACGAGCGGCCGGAGGAAGTCACCGACATGGCGCGTTCGGTGAAGGGCGAGGTGATCAGCTCCACCTTCGACGAGCCGGCCACGCGCCACGTGCAGGTGACCGAGATGGTGCTGGAGAAGGCCAAGCGTCTGGTCGAGCATCGGCGCGACGTGGTGATCCTGCTGGATTCGATCACGCGCCT
>JBGPND010000012.1:0-52284 GCA_041487355.1 Acetobacteraceae bacterium
ATACCAACCGCCCGAATCAATGACCCTTGGTCAGCGCTCGCTTTTCCCGTCATGGCCGGGCTTGTCCCGGCCATGACGGCGAGGGAGCGGCGACAAGAGTCAGCAGCAACGGCGGTTGGTATTACTGCGTCACAAATTCTGCCGCGCCACGTTCGCCGGCACCGCGGCGCAACATGGGCAGCGCGGCAGAATTTGTGACGCAGTAAGACTAGGCCGCACGCGTTCAACAACGTCATGCTTCACCGGCGTAAAGTGGATGTCGTGCTTATGTACGCGTAATCCAGAATGCCGTCGCGGTTATCGTCCGACACCGAGGAAGCGTACCGCGCCGCTTCGGACGGCGGAATGCGCTCCGCTGTTCCGCCCTACGCTTGGCTGCTGGATGTCCTCCACGGTCATTGGGCGCATCTGTACATTTGCCGAAAGCAGGCTTTGGCACTGCAATATTCGGAGCGCGGTCATTGTAAGTGGCCACTTCCTGCCGTGAGCTGGCGTCGCAGCCTCGGCCCGCCGCCAAGCCCGCCTACCGACCCTCCCTTAACCCCATCCGCGTCAGCCGCGGCAGCACCTCGTCGCAGAAGAACGGCAGCTCCTCGGCATAGTTCACGAATGACAGCGCGATCCCCCGCGCCCCGGCCGCGGCGAGCTGCGCCAGGTCGCGGGCCACAGTATCCGGATCGCCCACCACCGGAACGCCGCCCATCCCGTTCGCCTGGTGATAGCGGCGTTCCTCGAAATCCGCGGGATGCGTCTGCCGCGTGACGCCACGCATGGCCATGATGTGGTCGACCGCCGCCCAGTCGGCGTTGTCGATCACGCAATGCCGGTAATACGCCTCCGCCTCGCGCTGCGTCGGCCGGCAGGTGACGACGGCCACGGTATACACGTCGATTTCGCGCCCGCCCTCGCGTGCCAGCGCCTTCACGTTCGCCACGTGCGCGGCGAATTCCTCCAGCTTGCCCTTCGGCGTCATCGAGAACAGCGCATCGCAGTTGCGGATCGCGAACGCCTGGCCGGTCGGCGAGGCGCCGGCATTCATCACTATTGGCCGCCCGCCGCCGAACGGCTTCGGCTTGGCACGCACCTGCTTCAGCTTGATGAACTGCCCATAGAAATCGAACTCTCCCCCGCTGGTCCAGGCCAGCTTGATCGCATCCAGCCATTCCTGCGCGTAGTCATAGCGGGCAGCGTGCTCGCGCATCGTCGCGCCGAACATCTCGAACTCGTCCTCGTTCCAGCCGCACACGACGTTCAGCCCGAACCGCCCTTCGCCGATATGATCCGCGGTGACGAACTGCTTGGCCGCGATCACCGGATGGATCAGCGGCGCGTGCACGGTGCAGAACACCGTGAGCCGCCGCGTCGCGCCGAGCAGACCGGCGGCCCAGGTCACCGTCTCGAGCGTCTCGCCCTGGTAGTCGGTATCGCCGCCATAGCCCTTCCAACGGCCAACCGGCAGCATGAACTCGATCCCGGCTTCGTCCGCCATGCGCGCCAGGCGCAGGCAATCGGGCCAGCTTCCGCTCCAGCGCTCGGGGACCTTGGTGACGGCGCGCCCGGACGAGCAGTTGGCCCCGAACAGGCCAAGCTTCAGCCTATTGCGGCTGTAGAGCGCAAGGCGGTCCTGCATGCTCACCGGAGTTCTGGTGCCACCTGTGCCATGAAGCGCGCCATCTCATCCTTCACCTGGCTGTGCGGCTTCAGCCCAACATTGAAATACAGAATCACCTCGTCGAAGCCCGCGTCTGCCACCTTCTTCAGCACGTCGGTGATATGCGCGGGTGACCCGAGGAGAACCGAATTCTCCGTCAGGTCTTGCGGCTGCACGTTGCGCAGCCGATCGACCATGGCGATGAAATAATGGTAGCTCGGCGGCGCGGTGCGCGGATCACCGGGGAAGGCGGGGATGACGCACTCCTTGTAGTAGCGGATCTGCCGTGCACGCGCAGCATCCTCCTGCGCGTCGTCGTCCGCGAAATGCGTGAAGTAGCTGCACATCAGCCGCCCCGGCTGCGTGCCACGCTTCGCGCAGGTCTCCTGGTAGAGCTGCCGCACCTGTTTGAGCCCGCCATAGGTCATCGCCGCGGCAAACGGTGCCACGATCAGCCCGCAGCCGAGCCGCGCGGCCAATTCGATCGAAGGCTGCGAGAACGACGCGACATAGGCCGGGATCGGCCGCTGCACCGGGCGCGGCGTGATCGCCACATTCTCGAACGCATAATGTCGGCCGCGATGCGAGATCGGCGTGTCCTCCGACCACAGCCGCCGGACGACCTCCATGCCCTCTTCGAAGATCGACTGGTTGTCGTCGAACGACACGCCGAGCGGGGCGTACTCGCGCCGGTCATAGCCACGGCCTGCGGCAAAATCCACCCGCCCGCCGCTCAGCATATCGAGGCTCGCCCATTGCTCGGCGACGCGGATCGGATGATGCAACGGCAGCACCGTCACCGCCGGTGCCAGACGAATGCGTTGCGTGCGAGCGGCGATATAGGCGAGCGCGAGATCCGGGCAGGACAACACGCCGAGCGTGCTGAAATGATGCTCGCCGATCCAGGCGGAATGCATCCCCAACTGCTCGGCGTAGAGCGCCTCGTCGATGATGTCCGCGACGAACTGGTTGGGGGCGCGCGGATTGTTGTCGTAGTGGTTGTCGCTCAGGGTGAAGTAGCCGAATTCCATGGCGGGTCCCCATGGCCGTTGCACCGGCCGCCGATCGACGATAGGGCGAGTCCTGGGCGGTTTGGAAGCGGCACGCCACCGAGCCAGGTGATCGCGCCGCTCGAAACCTGACGATCAGCCCACGAAGGCACCGCCGTTCACATCCAGGATCGCGCCCGAGAAATAGCTCGCGGCCGGCGTGCACAGGAAGGCGATCGGCCAGGCCAGCTCCTCGGGGCGGCCCATCCGCCCGAGGGGCAATTGCGTCGCCAGGGTGAAGCCAGTGGTCATCGGCGTCTGGACCGGACCAGGTGCCACGCCGTTCACCAGCACGCCACGACCGACAGCCTGACGCGACAGCCACTTGACCAGCGCGTGCACGGCGCCCTTCGAAGCCGAATAGTCGGGCGGCGTGTTGACCGAGGTACCGCCGGTGCGACCGGCGACTGAACCGACCAGCACGATCGCTCCGCCGCCATGCTCCGCCATGTGGTCGATCGCGGCGGCAGCCAGCGTGAGCGGCACGCGGACATTGATGTCCATCACGCGATGGAACCGGTCGTACCAGTTGCGGTCTTCGCGCCAGGGGCGGCCTTCCAGGATCGCCGCGCAATGCGCGACCGCGTGAACCCGGCCGTTGGCGAGCAGCTCGGCGATGAAGCTGTCGGATGTCAGGTCGCCCTCGGCTGTCGCGCACGCCGCGCCGATCCGTTCCACCTCCGCGCGCGTGGCGGCAAGTGGGGCGCGGTCGGTCAGCAGCAGCTCGGCGCCGAGCTGCGCGAGCACCATCGCGGTCGCTCGACCGATGCCGCTGGCCGCGCCGGTGACCAGGGCGCGCCGGCCCTGCAGGTTCAGCGCGGAAGGTAGCGGGATACTGGTCTGGCTCATGGCGGATTTCCTCCTGTGTTGACGGCGTCCGGAGCATTTCCGGATGCAGTTGATCTGGATCAAAGCGCGCGCCAACCGAAAGGACCAGCATTAGTCGCGCCCTTGTGTAGCTGGCAGGGGCCAAGGAGTTGCCATGAGGTTTAGTCTGTTGACGCGTTCTTTCGGCTTGGTGGCCGCGGCAGCCGCGCTGGCCGTCATGCTCGCCGCACCTGCCGCGGCGCAGCATCGCGATCGTGGTCGCGGTGGCTATGCACCGCCTCCCCAGTGGCATGGGGGCAACAGATATCACGACAATTCCGGAGCGATTGTCGGCGGCGCTCTGCTCGGTCTCGGCGTCGGTGCTTTGCTGGGTGGTATTCTCGTTGCGCCGCCGCCGGTCGTGTACGCACCGCCGCCCCGCTACTATTATTACAACAATGGGCCGCCACCCTATTACGCCTATCCGTATGCACCACCACCGCCGGTCTATTACGGCTACTGATCTGTCCAGATAACGTCACACCGCAGCAGGAAACGGCGCAAAGATGCAATCACCATTGAAGACTTCCGCAGCCTGTATGTTGCTCGCAGCGACGCTGTCGCTCCCGATTGCCGCCCTGGCGCAGAACCCGGCGGCACCGCCAAAGCAGATGGGCCATAGCGATATCCATCGACCTGCGGGGCAGGCCATGCCCGATCGCGTGGAACAGCGGGTTGCGGATCTCCGCGCGCGGCTGCACATCACTCCGGATCAGCAGACGCAATGGGACCAGTTCGCCCAGGTGATGCGCGACAACGCACAGCATATGCGCCAGACCGCCGAGGACAGGGCGACGAAGATCAAGTCCATGAATGCCAGCGAGAACATGCTGTCGTACGCACAGATCGCCATGCAGCATGCGCAGGAACTGCAGAATCTGGCGTCGGCATTTCAGCCTCTCTATGCATCGCTCTCCCAGGACCAGCAGCGGACGGCCGATGCGATGTTCCGCGATGTCGGCATGCGTCACCAGCGGAATGTCCACCGGCGCTAGCGGACCTAACCCACTCCGCGATCATAGCGTTGTGGCGCGGTCACGCGATCAGCCGGCTTGCGATGAATCGACGATGATCATTGCGTTGCCTGCCAGCGGTGTGGGCTCGCGTTCCGGCAGCAGGACGGTGCGGATCATGGCATCGTCGCGCGCAGCCCGTTCATAGTCGGCGTCCAGCACGCCATGCACATCCAGAAACCGGTTCATCGGCGCCGGAATCCGAACGCAGCCCTGCGACGCCGGGCGCCCCAGCCTTTGCTCCAGATAGTCAGGGTCGGTGGCATGCATCAGCAGCCGCATCTCGCCGAAATCGTGCTCGACATGCCAGCCTTTCTCGGCCGTCTGCCAGCCGAAGTCCCACACGCGCATTCCCTTCAGGCCGAGTCCGCGGATGTGGTTTTCGTTGAACGTGCCAAGAGCGCGATAGTCGAGGATGCCGTCGCTGTGCGGGAATACGCCAATCGGGGTGATGAAGTAGCCGTGCCTTCCAGCCTGACCCGTCGAGACCTTGCTGCCGCCGATCACCCGCCAGGGCGCATCGGGCCGCGCCAATACGATGCGCAGCTCCTGCACCGCGGGATTGCGATCGACCACGACGAGCAGCTGAGCCCGGTCGATCGAGAAGGCCGCCGCATCGATGGCAGCCTTGGCGCGGCCGATCCACGCGCGGTCGCCGTCTGCATTGCCGATGGTATGCTGCGGCACCTCCTGTAGCAGTGCCGCGCGAAGCCGCCCGGCCTCACGTGCCACGTCGGCGTCCGACATCGCGCCGACCGTCATTGTGGTCGTTGGTTGCCGCAGCGGCAGCGTGGGCTGGACTGGCAGGTTCCCACCGCAGCCCGCGGCCAGCAACAGCAGGGCCAACGCTGGGCAGAGGCCGACACGCATAGACCGCAACGCTCCTGCGTCGACAACGAAACGCTGGATGACACAACGGCGCGCGCGCCGCATTGATGCGGATCAAAGCGAGCCATGCGGACGCAGCAGATCAGCCGATGGCTTCCGGCTGACAGCTCGGGCAATGATAGCTGGTGCGGCCGCCGTGCTTGTCGATCGCCAGTTGCGTGCCACAACGCGGGCAGTGGCCGCCGGCGTGGCGCTCGGGCAGGAGGAACCCCTTCGGCAGCCGGTCGCTGAAATCCTCGGCGCCCGCGCCACAGTCGATCGCGGTTTGCAGGACATGCTTCATCGCACCGAACAGGCGGTGCCGCATGCCTGCGTCGAGCATGTTCGCCGCTAAGCCGGGATGCAGTCTCGCCTGAAACAGGATTTCGTCGGCGTAGATGTTGCCGATCCCCGCGACCCGTGCCTGATCCATCAGGACGGCCTTGATGACCTGCTTGCGGTTCGCAAGTGAAGCAGCGAATGCCTTTTCATCGAACGCCGGATCGAGAGCGTCGGGGCCAAGCGCCTGATCGGCAATGAACGCGCCAGCACTGTCGGTCACGCATACCTGGCCGATGCGCCGTGGATTGATATAGGCGAGGCGGTCGCCCTCGGTGAAATCGAACAGGATCCGGACATAGGGCGGCTCGTCCGCATCACGCGGCAGATGTTGCAGCGAACCATTGGTGCCAAAATGCATGGCGAGCATGCCGGCATCGTCGAAGCCGACAAGCAGGACCTTGCCGTGCCGCTGGCATGACGCGAGGCGCCTGCCCTTCAGCCGCCGCTGCAAGGTCGCGGCGGTTGCGCCTTCCAGGCTGCCCGGATCGGCGACAACCGAGCGGGCAACGACACGGCCAAGCAAGTGCCGTTCCACCAGGCGCTTGAATATCTCGACATCCGGCAACTCGGGCATGAACGGTTTCCCAGCATCGACGCCGCACGCTGGCTGCACGCGTCAGGTTGCCAAGCGTGATCCTTGGACTACCATGGGGGCAAGGACCTGGAGGACAACGGCATGATCACGAAATTCGACAGCCTCTACGCGGGCGCCGTCGATCTGGACAACGTCGGATATGGCGGCACGCCGATCAACGACCGCCGCTATTCGAACGAGCATCTCGCCACCGCGCTCGGCAAGGCGCAGTCCATGGCGATGCTGATGGACGGCCTCGGCTACAACGCGTTCTGGATGGCTGAGCACCATTTCCAGCGCGAAGGCACCGAGTGCATCCCGAACGTGCTGCTGATGGCGCTGCATCTCACGCACGTGACGAAGAATCTCAAGATCGGCTGTGGCTTCAACATCGCACCGATGTGGCATCCGCTGCGCCTGGCCGAGGACTACGACATGGCGGACATCCTCAGCGGCGGGCGCGTCGTCTTCGGCCTCGGCCGCGGCTATCACACGCGCGAGGTGGAGACCTTCGGCTCGCCGCTGATCGACCAGGCGGCCAATCGCGAGCTGTTCGAAGAGTCGGTCGACATCATCTTCAAGGCGTTCAACAACGAGGCGTTCTCCCACAAGGGCAAGCACTACACGCTGCCGGCCGAGGTGCCGTATCGCGGCTATGCCCTGAAGGAGCTGACTCTCGTGCCGCGGCCGATGCGGCTGCCGGTGGAGACCTGGCAGCCGATCCAGGGCGGCACCGCGCGGGGGCTGGAGTTCATGGCCAAGCACGGCATCCAGGGCATGGTCGGTGGCGGCTCGGCCGAGGGCGGCGCGATGCACAAGGTCGTGCTCGGCTGGCAGGAAGCGCACGCCAAGATGGGCAAGCACATCGAGCTTGGCGAGCGGCTGTGCTTCGGCTTCCATTTCTACATGGCCGACAGCAAAGAGCAGGGCATTCGCAAGGCAGCGAAGTACTACGAAGAGAACATGAAGATGTTTGGCGAGCTGCGGCTGGTGCGGGCGATGACCGAAGAGCAGATCGAGATCATGCGCGACCCGAAGCGGGCGCCGACGGCGAAGCTGCCGCGGATCGAGGACGCGGTGAACGCCGGCGGCTTCCTGACCGGCTCGGCCAACGAGATCATCGACCACCTGAAGGCGCTGGAGGAAAAATATCCGGCGCTGGACCGGGTGTCGGTGAGCCTGTCGGTCGGCGTGCCGAAGTCGGAGGCGCTGGAACAACTGGAGCGGTTTGCCACCGAGGTGATGCCGGCGTTCAAGAAGGCGAAGGTCGCCGAGCCCGCGCTGGTGAAGTAACGGGCTCCATCTCGGTTGGGGCGGGATTCGCGTCCCCGCCCCATTTTCTTGCGGATTGCCCGCTTGGCATGGGGTTCTGCCTCTACGTACGCGATTTTGCGGGGCTGCGGCTGTAGGCGGTCTCGATTGGCGTGAAGGGCCTCCGGTTCGAGGCCCTGTCGCCCGGGCGATGCTTTCAGTGAGGCGTTCGGCCGATTGTTCGTGCTATGTTCTACTGCCGTGCGGCCCGCCGAGGCAAGCGGTCCCTCAGGGCAATCGCATGTGCGGTCTCGCGGTTCGGCAAGCAAGAAGGTTTCTAACACGGAGAAAAAGGGAGGCTGCACGGAGCACACAGAGAAGCGATGGATGCGCTTCGCGCGAAGCTGGACCATCTACCTGCGCGGAGCGCCCAACCCCCTGCCCCGTGCACTCCGTGGGTCCTCCCTGTTCCTCCGTGTTGAAATTTCTTCTTCTTGCTTTCCGGTGCGCCAGATTCCCGTCTGGAGGCGGCAAGGCGGACCACCCTGGGGCGTGGGGACAGCTGCCCTGCGAACAGCCGGAAATGGCGAAATCGCATAATGCCCCGCGCGGCCGGAGGAGAAGGATATACTTTCTTCGGTGCCCGCCTTGAACTCATAGGAAAATTCCTTCTCTGATACTGCTTCGGCGGGCTGCTTGACGGCCCGTTGCGCAGCAGGGTCGGGGTTTTCGATGGGTGCCAAGGCCATTTTTCGCCACGCTTCTCCGGTCGAGGCGGAATGATGATCGCCGTCGCGCTGGATCCGGTGGCGTTGCCCATCGCGGTTGCCGGCCGCGAGGAGACCGCACTACGCCGCTTCCTCGCGCTGCGGGCGGCCGGTGCAACCGACATTCCGCTGTTCACGGACCAGCCTGACGAGGCCCTGCGGAGTGCTGCCGGCGGGGCGCTGCGCCTTGGGTTGCCGGGTCCCACTGATCTCGCCGCGCTGCGCGTGCTGTGGATCGCTGGCCTGCCCGACGAACGCGCCGCCGAGCTGGCCGCGCAGGCACGTGCGGCGCAGGTGCTGGTGAACGTCGAGGATCGGCCGGCGCTGTGCGATTTCCACAGCGTCGCGGAAGTGCGCCGCGGCGATCTGCTGCTGACGGTCTCGACCGGCGGCGCGAGCCCCGGCCTGGCCGCCCGCATCCGCGCCCGGCTCGCCGACCAATACGGACCCGAGTGGGCGGAACGGCTCGCGCTGCTGCGCGATCAGCGTGCGGCCTGGCGCCGGGACCAGCGTGCGCCCACCGAGCTTGGGGCGCTGACCGACGCACTGCTGCACGCGCAGGGCTGGCTCGCATGATGCCCACCCTGGCAATCGCTGCGTCCAGGCTGGTCACCCCGGAATTCGCGGCCGGGACCGTCTGGCTCGTAGGCGCCGGACCCGGCGATCCCGGCCTGCTCACGCTGCACGCTGCGCATGCTCTGGCGCACGCCGACATCGTGCTGCACGACGCGCTGGTGTCGGCCGAGATCCTGGCCCTGGCACCGCAGGCGCGGCTGGAATCGGTCGGCAAGCGCGCCGGCGGCGAACGGACGCCGCAGCTTCGCATCAATGAGCGGCTGATCCGCCTCGCCCGCGAAGGCCGCCGCGTGGTGCGGCTGAAGGGTGGCGACCCGCTGGTATTCGGTCGCGGCGCGGAGGAGGCACTGGCCCTGGCGGCGGCCGGCGTGCCGTTCCGTATCGTGCCGGGGATCAGCGCCGGCATCGGCGGCATGGCGGCTGCCGGCATCCCGACCACGCATCGCGGTTTGGCGCACAGCGTCGCCTTCATCACCGGTCATGAGGCGAGCGGCGAACTGCCGCACAGTCTGGACTGGGACGCGCTTGGGCGCGGGGCTGACGTGCTGGTGCTCTACATGGCGTTGCGTCACATCGCCATAATCGCATCGCGCCTGCGCGGGGCAGGACGCGATGCCGCGGAACCGGTCGCCTTCCTCACCGAGGCAACGAAGCCGCGTCAGAGCGTGCTTGTCACGACGCTGGCGGAGGCAGGGCAGGCGGCAGCCGCCATCCCGGCCGGCGTGCCGACGCTCATCGTCATTGGTCCTGTCGTCGCGCTGCGCGCGCTGCTGGCCGACTGGCAGCAGGTCGCACCGATGTCCTGCGCGCCCGCGTCGCGCCGCGCGACGGCCTGAGGGAGAAGATCATGCCAAGCCTGCCAATGCTGCCAGAGACCGCGCCCTTCCCGGCCGATCAGATCACCGCGCTCAACCGCATCATGTCCGCCACCAACGCCGAGCAGAGGACCTGGCTGAGCGGCTTCCTCGCAGGCTATCAGGCGGCGACCGCGCCGCTTCCGGCCGCGGCCGCACCGCCCGCGCGGCGTGCCCCGCTCACCATTCTGTTTGGCACCGAATCCGGCAACGCCGAAGCGCTCGCCGATGTCGCCCGCAAGGCGGCCGGCAAGCTTGGCTTCGCCGCACGGGTACTCGACATGGCGGATGCCACGCCTGCCCAGGTGGCCGGCGCGCAGAACCTGCTGGTGATCGCCAGCACCTGGGGCGAAGGCGATCCGCCACAACGGGCAATCGATTTCCATGCGGCGCTGATGGCCGACGACGCGCCGCGCTTCGACGGCGTGCGCTATGCCGTGCTGGCGCTCGGCGACCGCGCCTATGCGAAGTTCTGCGAGACCGGCCGGCTGTTCGACGAACGTTTTTCCGCACTTGGTGCAACGCGTGTGACGGACCGGATCGAATGCGACCTCGACTACGAGGCACCGGCCAATACGTGGATCGACGGGACACTGACGCAATTGCAAGCCGAATTGGGCGAGCCGGAGGCAGGCGCCGCTGTCATCCACGTGGACTTCGCCCGCGCACCGGCCGAGGCCAGTGCCTATAGCCGGAGACGTCCGTTCGAGGCGGAAATCACCGAACGCATCAAGCTCAGCGGCAGCCGCTCCACGTCGGAGACCTGGCACCTGGAACTGTCGCTCGCCGGCGCCGGCATCACGTATGAACCGGGCGATTCGCTGGGCTTTCTGCCGAGCAATGATCCAGCGCTGGTCGACGCTGTGCTGGCGGCGTCGGGGCTTGCCGGTGATTCGGCGCTGCATGCGGCCCTGTCGGAGCGGTTCGACATCACCACGCTGACGCGCAAACAGGTCGAGGACTACGCGCGCATCACTGGCGATGCGTCGCTGGCGGCTGGCGATGCATTCGTCGAGGGACGGCAGTTGATCGACCTGCTCGAGGCGGCTCCGCATCCGCTGAGCGCCGAGCAGCTCACGGCGCTGCTGCGGCCTTTGCCGCCGCGCTACTATTCGGTTGCATCCAGTCTGAAGGCTGCGCCGGATGAGGCGCATCTGCTGATTGCAGCGGTGCGCTACGAGACGCATGGCCGCGCGCGCAACGGCGTCGCGTCGGTCGACGTCGCGGACCGGCGCAAGACCGGCGAGCGGATGAAGGTGTTCGTCAAGCCGAATCAGCATTTCAGGCTGCCCGCGGATCCGCAGCGGCCAATCATCATGATCGGTCCGGGCACCGGCGTCGCGCCGTTCCGTGCCTTCATGCAGGAGCGCGATGCGGTCGGTGCGCGCGGGAGGAGCTGGCTGGTCTTTGGCCATCGCAACTATACGCACGACTTCCTGTATCAGTTGGAATGGCAGGATCTGCTGAAGCGGAAGGTGTTGACGCGGCTCGATGTCGCGTTCTCGCGTGATCAGCCCGAGAAGCGCTACGTGCAGCACGCGTTGTGGGACGCGCGGCGCGATGTCCACGCATGGCTGCGGGACGGCGCGGTGATCTATGTCTGCGGCGACGCGAACGCGATGGCGAAGGACGTGCATGCCACGCTGCAGCGCATCCTCGCCGATCAAGGCGGCAAGGACGGAGTGGCGGCACTCGACGCGCTGCGTCGCGAAGGCCGCTACCTGCGCGATGTCTATTGAGGAGGCGCCAATGGATGCGCTGAAGCCGCCGTCGCCCAACGAGGCGATCAAGGCGAACAGCCGCTTCCTGCGCGGCACCATCGCCGAAGGGCTGCAGCGCGTAGAAACCGGCGCGTTGTCGGACGATGACCAGCAACTGACGAAATTCCATGGCATCTACGTGCAGGACGACCGCGACCTGCGAGCGGAGCGCGGGCGCAAGAAGATGGAGAAGGCGTTCATCTTCATGGCGCGGATGCGCGTGCCGGGTGGCATCCTGACACCGCGGCAGTGGCTGGCGGCGGAGACCATCGCGCGCGAACGTGGCAACGGCACGCTGCGCCTGACCACGCGCCAGACGATCCAGTTCCACGGCATCATCAAGAGCAACCTGCGCCCGGCAATCCGTGCGCTGAACGACGCGATGCTCGACACGATCGCGGCCTGCGGCGACGTGAACCGCAACGTCATCGCGACGGCGAATCCGTGGGTGGGCCGAACGCACGCCCAGATCGCGGAGCTCGCACTGGCGATCGGCGCGCATCTGCTGCCGAAGAGCCGCGCCTGGCACGAGATCTGGATCGATGGCGAGAAGCTTTCCGGCGGTGAGGAGGAAGCCGAACCGATCTACGGCCGCACCTACATGCCGCGGAAGTTCAAGATCGCGGTCGCCTTGCCGCCGCACAACGATGTGGACGTGTTCGCTCACGATCTCGGCTTCATCGCCATCGAAGAGGCCGGGTGCATCGTCGGCTATAACGTGGTGGTCGGCGGCGGCATGGGAATGACCCATGGCGAGCCGGACACATTCCCGCGCACCGGCGACGTGATCGGCTACTGCCGTCCCGACCAGGTGCTGGACGTCGCCGAGAAGGCGGTGACCGTGCAGCGCGACTTCGGCGACCGCTCGGACCGCAAGCATGCACGGCTCAAGTACACGATCGAGCGCATCGGCCTGCCGCAATTCAGCGAGGAGCTGCAACAACGTCTGGGCTACCGCCTGTCCCCGGCGCGTGCGTCGGCCTTCACCGATAATGGCGATCGGCTTGGCTGGGCCGAGGGTGAGAATGGCGCGTGGCATTTCACGCTGTTCGTCGAGAACGGTCGCGTGCGTGATCTGCCGGAGAGCCGGTTGCTCAGCGGATTGCACGCGATCGCGGCCTTGGGTTTCGGCCGCTTCATCATCACGCCTAACCAGAATCTCGTTCTGGCCGACATGCCGCCGGAACAGCGGGACGCGGTCGCGGCGTTGCTCGAAGTGCACGGGCTGGACACGCCGGTCAGCGGATTGCGCCGCAACTCCCTGTCCTGCGTGGCGCTGCCGACCTGCGGGCTCGCCTTGGCGGAAAGCGAACGCTATCTGCCGTCACTGGTGACGCGACTGGACGATGAGCTGGATCGGCTCGGACTGGCGCAGGAAGACATCACCATCCGCATGACAGGATGCCCCAATGGCTGCGCGCGCCCGTATCTTGCCGAGATCGCACTCGTGGGCCGCGCGCCCGGTCTCTACAACCTCTATCTCGGCGGGGCATTCGACGGCACGCGGCTGAACAAGCTGTATCGCAAGGACGTGGGCGACGACGCGATCGTCGATGCGCTGGCGCCGCTGCTGCGCGAATTTGCCGAACGCCGTTCGCCGGGCGAACGATTCGGCGATTATGTGATCCGGTCCGGACACGTGCGCCCGACCACTGCCGGCAACACGTTCCATGCCGATCTGGCCCCCGATCTGAGGAGCTGACGATGCGCTATTTGCGACAAGCGACCCGCGATCTGGCCTGGCCCTCCTTGCGTCACAGCGAAGGGAGGCTGCTCGGGCTGCCCTTCGTCCTGGCCGCTTGCGCGCCGTGTTTCGTGTTCCATTGGCCCGTCTGCATAGCCGCATTGATGGTCGCGAGCGTGGCGAGTTTCCTCATCTACGTTCCGCTGACGGCACTGGCGCTGAATGGCGGCGTGGCGCTGACCGAGGACGCTCCGATTCCGCTTCTCACCTCGCGCGCCTATGTCGTGCTGCTGGCGTTGTGGACGACGACAGCCTGGCTCGGGGCCGCCGCGGCGCCCCATCTTGGTCCGGCCGGCTGACGTCAGAACGCCATCGAGGCGTGGAGGAACATGGGTTGTCGTCGCTCGCATTTCGACCGGAGCCGTCGTAATTGCTTGAGCCGCCTTCAATGCAGCGTCGCGAGGTAGGCGATCAGGTCGGCGCGCTGCTTCAGATCTTTCACGCCGGGGAAGCTCATCCGTGTACCGGGCACAAGCTGACGCGGCGCCGCGAGATAATGGTCCAACGTCGCGACATCCCATGTCAGGCCGGAGTTCTTGTTGGCATCCGAGTAGTGGAAGCCTGGGATGTGACCGGAAGGACGGTTCACCACGCCGAACAGACTCGGTCCCACCAGGTTCCGTTCAGGTTGTACACTGTGGCAGATGCTGCAGTTGGCTCGGAACACCTTTTCGCCGGCTGCGGCGTCCTGCGCCTGCGCCGGGGCTGCGATGATGAGCGCGGCCGCGCTTGCAAGGATGAAGGCGTGCAAATCGCATCCGGGCATGAGCGGATCTCCTGCCGTTCGCTGGAGCGACGTGAGCAACTTGCTGGGATGCGCGATCCCGCGGTTTGGCGTCAGGCGATGGACGTTGACATCCCGCCTTTTATTCCGTGCGAGCGGTGCACTATCTGAGCCGAATTCGTGGCGGACAAATCGACGATGATTTGTCGACAGGCACTGGAATTTTTCACGGCATCAGACGTCCGTACCAGATTCGCCCTGGTGTTCGCCAAGGCGCAGGAACAACTCGACGTTACCACGGATGCCTTTTGGAATCGGATGCGTCTCCCCATCCAGCGGCCATCGCGGCGCGAAGCTTGGGCCTCCGCTGCGGACCGCGTCGGCTGAGCCGATGTCCGAAATTCGCAGGGAGGATTTCGTCGTGCATGCACATTCCTCACACCATGACGCGATGCAGGATGCGCAGGATCAGTTGCAGGATCTGTCGCGCGATAACGACCAGCGCCCGCCGCTGGACGTCGACGATCGCCACCGCCAACACGGCGCGCCAACCACCTTCACGCAGACCAACCTGATCTCGGACGGGTTCGTGCCCGCGGTGCAGACCGACCCGAACCTGATCAACCCTTGGGGCGTCTCATACAGTCCGACGAGCCCGTTCTGGATTTCCGATAACGGCTCAGGTGTCGCGAGCATCGACAGCGTCACGACCAGTGGCGTGACGCTCAACGTGATCCCCGCAGTCACCATCGCTCCGTCCACGCCTGGTGGCGGTCCGGCGGCGCCGACCGGTCAGGTGTTCAATCCCTTTCAGGCGTCCGGTGCCTTCACTTTGCAGGACGGCTCGCCTGCCACCTTCCTGTTCGCCACCGAGGACGGCACAATTTCCGGCTGGAACAGGGCCGCGGGCACCCAGTCCATCATAGCGGTCAACGAATCAATGAATCCGGCGGATGGCAGCGAAGCGCTCGGCCTGGGTGCGGTCTACAAGGGGCTCGCGATCGCTCAGACCGACGACGGTCCTGCCCTGTACGCAGCGAACTTCCGCCACGGCACCGTGGATATGTTCGACCAGAACTTCAACCAGATCAAAAGCTTCACCGATCATCACCTGCCAGACGGCTACGCGCCCTTCAATGCGCAGGTGCTTGGCGACAAGCTGTTCGTGACGTTTGCGCTGCAAGATGACACGAAGCATGACGACGTCGCCGGCGCCGGCCATGGCTTCGTGGATGAATTCGATCTCGAAGGCCATCTGCTGCACCGGGTGGCATCGGGCGGGCCGCTCGATTCACCCTGGGGCCTCGCGATCGCGCCAGCCAGTTTCGGCAGCTTTGGCGGCGATCTGCTGGTCGGCAACTTCGGCGACGGCACCATCGATGCCTTCGATCCGAAGCATGACACCTTCCTCGGCAAGCTGCTCGGCGCGGACGGCAACCCGCTCGTGATCGGCGACCTATGGGAACTCATCCCCGGCAATGGCGGATCGGCTGGTGACCCCAACGCGATCTATTTCACTGCGGGTCTGCAGGCTGAAGCTCATGGCCTGTTCGGCAGCCTGACGCCGAACCCGACGCCAGGCTCGACGGCAATGCCGGACACCAGCCCGCATCATCTGTTCGGCTGAACGGGCCGACTACCAGACGAGGTTGCTGGCGAGTTCCGCGCCATGGGCTGCATCCGTCCCGTCGAGCACCGGCCGGATAGCATTCAGCGCCGCCCGCAAGGTGCGGAAGCGCTGCAGGTCGCCCCAGGCAGGCGCCGACGAGACGACCCAGAAGGTCGACTCGGCGGGCGAATAGATCAGGTGCAACGGTTCCTTGCTCGGACGCACGACGATGACGATACGGCCGACGATCATGGGATCGTCGCCACGCCGCTCGCTCACATAGGCGCGGGCAATGCCGAGCCCTTCCCGTTGGGTGGCGGTAAACCACTCGGCGAGAACGGCGCGTTCCCATTGCGAGATGGGGCGCGGCGGAAACGTGAGAATGACGTTGTCGGCGTTTGACGGCATGGGGGCGCTCGGCGTGAACTATGCGTTTCACAACCTAGTTGGCTGCGGGTTACAAATTCGCTGCAATCCAGCAGGCTAGTCGGGATCGGGCCCGTGAACGGCTGCATAGCCCGTGCCGAATGCGGCATCACGCTTCTGGAAGGCAAACTTCACGCCGTGCTCACGCATCGTCTCGCGGAACGCACGCGCCATCGGTGCGAGATGGCCACGCGCATCGATCTCCGCCCCGATGCGCTGCAGCGTGCGAGCACCCATCAACTCGAGCCCAAGATTGACCAGCCGCTTGTTGGCTGACAACAGGTGCGGATCGACCAGACCCATCCGTTCGGCCAGCCGCATCACCTCGTCTTCCAACTGGGCAGCCGGCACGGCCTTGAGCGCCAGGCCGATCGAGGCCGCATCGGCACCGGTCACGCTGTCGCCGGTCAGCAGCAGCCGCTTCGCCCATTGCGGGCCGCAATGATACAGCCACATGCTCCCCGGCGGTGTTCCCAGGTCGCGCACGGGCGGGAAGCCGATGCGCGCATCCTCGGCGACCAGCACCATGTCGCACAGCCAGGCGAGATCGGTGCCGATGCCGATGCAAGTGCCGTGCACCTGCGCAATCACTGGCTTGTGCATGTCGAACAATGTGATGCGCAGGCGCTGGCCCTGCTCCAGCCGCCAGACGTCGTCATCGATCTCCTGCCGGCCGCGATAGGCCTCGCCGCGGCCGGACGAGTACTCGCTGAGATCGGCGCCGGCGCAGAAATGCGGGCCGGCACCGCGCAGCACGACGCAATGCACCGCGTTATGTTCATCGGCCTCGAGCAGCGCCGCGGCCAGTTCCCGCAATAGCTGCGCACTGAGTGCGTTGCGCTTCTCCGGCCGGTTGAGCGTGACGATGGCCGTGGTGTTTCTCACCTCGTAGGTAATCTGATCGAACTGCATGGTGTCACCCCCTTGCGTTGCCGGCCTCGCGGCCGGCGCGTAGGCTCGATGGCAACCATGCACCGGGCGGGACGGGGAGGCCAAGTCGCCATGAAGATCGCACGCATCGAGACATTCCTGTTCGACCCCGGCACGGCCAAGAACCTGCTGTTCTGCCGCGTGGAGACCGCAAGCGGCATCCATGGCTGGGGCGAGGCCTATGTGACGCCCGGCAAGGAGCCGGTGATCGAACAATTGCTGCAGGGGATGGCGAAATACGTCATCGGCCGCAGCGCGTTCAACATCCGCCACACAGCGCAGGTGCTGTTCGATGACTTCGCGATGCGCCGCGCCTCGCTCGATTTTATGTCGGCCTGGAGCGCGATCGAGATCGCGTTGTGGGACATCGTGGCAAAGCATGCCAATCTGCCGCTCTACAACATGCTGGGCGGCGCCTCGCGCGAGCGGGTGAAGGTCTATGCCAATGGATGGTCGAGCGGCACCGAGACGATCGAGCAGAACCTCGAACGCGCGCTGAAGGTCAAGGAGATGGGCTTCACCGCGCTGAAATGGGATCCGTTCCCCGGCCCCTGGCGCAGCTTCATCCACAAGGAGGACGAAGACCATGTCGTCCGCTACGTGAATGCGATGCGCGAGACGCTTGGCCCCGACTTCACTCTGCTGGTCGAAGTCCACCGCAGGCTGGCACCGATGCACGCGATCCGCATCGGCAAGCGCATCGCCGAGTTCGACGTGGGCTGGTACGAGGAGCCCTGCCTGTGTGACAATATTGAGCTGGTGGCCGAGGTGCGGCGCAACGTGCCGATCCCGATCGTCACCGGCGAGGCGATCTACTCGAAGGAGGGCTTCGCCCAGGCCCTGGCCGCGCGCGCGGCCGACATCATCAACCCCGATATCTGCAACTGCGGCGGCATCACCGCGATGCTGGATATCGCCGCCATGGCTCAGCCGCATGCGGTGGCGGTGGCGCCGCACAACTACAATTCAACACTCGTCGGGCTTGCCGCGACGGTGCAGCTCGCCGCCATGATCCCGAATTTCTGGATCGCCGAGTGTTTCATCAATCTGAAGCCCGCCTGCGATGAGATCGCGCTGCAGCCTTTGGTGATCAAGGACAGTTTCGTCGAACTGCCCACCACGCCGGGTCATGGCATCGACATCGATACGGAGCGCCTGCGCAAGCGGCCGTATCGCGACATGGGGGCCCGGACAGGCAAGAGCCTGCGCAGCCATACCGAGGAATTCCCGCGCAAGAACTATGTCGCCGGCGCGACGCGCACGGGATACTGAGCATGTTGCCGCAGGGCGCCATCGACTGCGACGTACACGTGTCGGTGCCTGGCATGAAGGCGCTGCTGCCCTACATGGACGACGCGTGGCGCGAGATGATCCTGACGCGCACGCCGGATGGGCTGGAGCTGGCGAGCTATCCATCCGGCGCGCCGATCTGCAATTACCTGTATGGCGCGCAGGCGGTGCACAGCGAGGACCTTGCGCAGGCGCTGTGCCGCGCGACGAACGACTAGGTGGCGGCGGAATGGCTCGATCGCGATCCGCGCCTGCGCGCTTCCATCGTCGTGCCGACGCAGAACCCCACTTACGCCGTGGAAGAGATCGAACGTCGCACCGGCGATGCGAACTTCGTGCAGATCATGCTGCCGTCAAAGACGATCGAGTCGCTCGGGCGCAAGCGCTATTGGCCGATCTTCGATGCGGCCGCGCGCAACGACATTCCGGTGGCGATCCACGTCAACAGCGTCGGCGGCGGGTATCCGTCTTCCGCCGCCGGCTCGACAAGCACTGGGCACGTATGCGTGACGAGGCGCTGGAATGCAAGCGGCCACCGTCGGAATACATCCGCCAGCATATCTGATTCACCACTCAGCCGATCGAGGAGCCGGAGCAGGACGAACATCTGCGCGACACGCTGGACTGGATCGGCTGGGACCGGATCATGTTCTCCACCGACTATCCGCGCTGGGACTGCGACGATCCGCAGTCGGCATTCAGGATCAAGCTCAGTGAAGCCGCACGGTCGATGATCTTCCGCGAGAACGCATGCGCCTTGTATCGACTGGCGTGACCGATCAACCGCGTGCCCGGTTTACATAGGCGGTGGCATCCTCGTCCAGCAGCAACCGATCCCGCCGCAGTTCGGCCACCACCTCCTGCACGCGCGCGACGTAAGCCTCGTGGCTCGGATAACGTTCCGCGAGCGATGGGCGCGGATCGGCCGACTGCTCGCGTTCGGCCTGCGTGGCGGCGAAAGCCAGGAACGTGCCTTCGCGATCGGCCAGTTCGCCTGCCGGCAGCGGTGGCTTGTAGAGATTCCAGCCGGTGAACGTGCCGCGCGGCGCCGCGATGTCGGGCAGTCTGATGCCCGCGACCTCGTTGCCATCGGCATTCAACCGCGGCACCAAGGCGCGCCAGGTGCGTGTCTGTGGCTGGGGATTTGTCCAGTCGCCGAGCGGCGACACGTCATTCGCGGTACGTGGCGGCACGAGGCTGGCAAGCGCCGGCCACTTGACGGCTTCGGCCGCCGTCAGCGTGCCATCGTCGATGCGTGGCAGGCGCGACGGTGGCGGCTCGCGTCCGCTCGCCACCCATTCATCCAGCGCGATCAGCAGCGCGCGGATGGCCGGCATCGGATCGTGCCAGTTGCGCGGATTGGTGCATGGACCCGGATCGCGCGGCATCCCGGCCTTGCCGCCATGCTGCGTGCCGGGAACATAATAGCCGCGCACATTCGCCGGCAGCGCGACGTCACGCTTCCCGTCGGGGTCGGTGTGTAGCAGCGAGGCACCCTTCTGCCAGTACTCTGTCGAGGTGTTGGTCTCAATCAGCTTGGGATCGCTGTCGTCGCCGCGCAGCAAAGCGCCGGAGCTGCCGCCGATGGGATCCGTGAGAGTCGCGCTGGAGAACGGGAACTGCACCTCGGGGAAGTCGTGGTCCTCATGCCAGGTCCGTGTGCGCGCGGGCTGGCCGAACTCCGTGTTGTGGAACACCCGACCGATGCCTGCGACATGCGTGAACACGCCGTCGAACACGCGCGCACCGCCCTCGTCCCGGTTGAAGCCTTGCGCGATATGGTCGCGCAGATAGCGTCCGGCCTGAGAGATGCCAAAAGCCAGCGCATGCTCCATCGGGCGCCCGAGCAGGTCGCGCCCCGCCGCGGGGTAACGCAGATGGCTGATGATGTCGCGCGTCGCGGCAAAGCCGATGCCGAGGACGCGCGGCTTCGTCGCCTGGTAATACAGTTCGTAGATCGACCCAGGCTCCGGCAGCGTGCCTTCCGGCAGCAGCCGCACGGTGCGGGCGTCAACGAACTCGCAAGCCGGAACGTCGTGTCGCGGCGCTGTCTGGGTCCGCCGCACGGTCAGGCGCGCGTCCCGCGGATCGAGGCTCGCCGTCTCGTATGACAGGCGGAAGCGCTCCAGCGCACCGCCACGCGTTCCGGAGATGAACTCCTCGCGGATGCGCCGCACGATCGGCGCGGCATTATCCGTTGCCACCGGCACATCCAGACCGAGCCCGCCATTGACACGCGGCGCGCCGGGATCCCAGCCAGACCACACCAGCGTGAAGCCGCGTCGGAGCGGCAGCGCATTGCCGAGGTCGGCCGCGGTCTGCGGTTGGTTGCCCGCCTTGCCGCCGCACAGATTGGCAAACAGCATGATGCGGCCACGGTTGTTCACTTCATACAGGATGCGGCCATTGCCACGTTCTGGATTGGCCGGACGCAGGATGCAGATGTCGCTGCGGTACTCGACGCAGCCGCGTGCGTTGCGCGGCGCCTTATCGATATTGATGATGCCGACGTTGCCGGGATGCGCTGGATCGAGCTCGCCGATCGCCACGCCATCCAGCCGCTCGTACGCCCCGATGTCGCCGAACGAGGCGCCGCCGACGAACGGCGTGCGCGCGCTGATTTCGATTGCAGTTATCATCGCGTGGCTCCCTCACCCCGGCCCTCTCCCGCACGCGGGAGAGGGAGGATCAAAAAATCAGCGCACGAAGCCGGATAGTTCCTCTTCCGCCCAGGCAATAGCCTGATCGATCGACTGGCCGGAGAACAGCTTCGCGAACATCTTCGGCATCACGCCGCGGCTGTAAATTTGCACCGCGATCTCCGGCGGCGCCGGCGTTCCGGCGACATGCGGGCGCGCGTGATGCGATGGCCGGATCGGGTAGTGGTATACGGTGCCGCGTGGCGGCTCGACCTCCTCCCAGATCTTGAAATCCAGCATGCTGTCGAACGGCGGGACGTCGAAGCCTTCCACCTTTCGCGTGCGCTCTTCCACCTGCTCCCGCTCGGACAGGAACGCCAGCAGTTCCTTGGCCGCCGTCTTGTTCTGGCTGAACGACCAGATGCCCCAGAAATAGGGATTATACGCCACGAACCGCCCCTTCGGTCCACGCGGGGCGGAAAACGTCCAGCAGTCGCGCGCGACCTGCGGGGCGTCGCGCTTTGCCACAGCCCAAGCGGAAGGTGGATTGAAGATCAGCGCGCTCTGGCCGGAGATCAGCGCGCGGTTGTTGGACGCGCTGTCATACGCCATCACGTCCTTGGGCAGGAACTTCACGAGTTGCTGGCCATATTCCATCACCTGCCGCACTTCATCGGAATGGATGGTGACGTTGCCCTTGGCATCGACCAACTCGGCGCCGAAGGACGCGAACAGGCAACCATGAAAATCCACGGCGTCGCCGCAATCCGACAGCCCAAGCGCGAACGGCATGCCCGCCTTGTGGCAGGCCTCCGCTGCTTTCAGATGCGCATCCCACGTCCACGCGTCCGCACCCGACGTGTATTCATTTGTCACCGGATACATCGCCAGTACGTCGAGGCCGGCCTTATCCTTCAATACGCCGATACGCCCGCACGGCGGCTGGTTCTGCGCACCAGAATTGCTCGGGACCGCCATCCAATGGCCATTGATCCTGGCGAGATACTCGCACACCTCGTTGATCGGTCCGTACTTCGCGATCAGCCGCTGCAGCACGTCATCGACCGGCTCGAAGGCGCGAGCGTGGTTGTGCACCTCCCATACCGGCAGCGCGATCGCGTCGTGGCCGGTCTTCGCCTGGTCCTCCGCTGCCGCGGTGATCACCAGCTTGTTGCCGGCGCTCATGTAGTCGGTGGTGACTTCCACCTTGTTCTTTTGCGCCCAGGCATTGATCTGCTTGGACATCGCGTCGTTGCCGCCAGGCACCCAATGGTCCCAGAAGGCGAGCGCGAGCTTCCCGGCCGCGCCGGCTGTGCGGATATGCACCAGCGGCAAGGCGGCGGTGCCGGCGCCGATCTGCAGGGCGCGTCGACGTGTGAACTGAGTCGTCATTGTCGGTTCCTCCCCCTTGATCACTGATCACTGACAACCAGCTTCGCCTCGGTGCGCGCCTGCAGCGCCTCCAGCGTCAGCCCGGGAATCATATCGCGCACGACGAAGCCGCGCGGCGTCACGTCAAGCACGGCGAGATTGGTGTAGACGCGCTTCACCACCGCCTTGGCGGTCAGCGGATATGTGCAGCGGTGCCGGAGGCGCGGTTCACCCTCCTTGGTGGTATGCTCCATCACCACCCAGAGCCGCTTCGCGCCTATCGCAAGATCCATCGCGCCGCCGACCTGCTTCACCGGTTCGTCGGCCGAGCGCGCCCAGTTGGCGATGTCGCCATTTTCCGCCACCTCGAACGCGCCGAGCACGCACAGATCCAGATGCCCGCCGCGGGCAATGGCAAAACTGTCGGCGTGATGCACATAGGACCCGCCGGTGCGCAGCGTCACATGCGTCGTGCTGGCATTGATCAGGAACGGGTTCACCTGATCGGGCGGCGGCGCAGGGCCGACACCGATTACGCCATTCTCGGCATGGAAGATCACCTCGCGATCGGCCGGGACGAAGTCGGCGATATGCGTCGGAACGCCGATGCCGAGATTGACCAGCCAGCCTTCCGGAATGTCGCGCGCCGCGCGTTCGGCCATGCCGTTGCGATCGAGCGGCGTGAATTCGCTGTCTGCCATACTCGTTGTCCCTCAGCCTGGCACGTGCAGCACACGATCGACGAAGATGCCTGGCGTCACCACGCTCTCCGGCGAAATCTCGCCCAGGGCCGCGACGTTGCGAGTCATGGCGATGGTCAGCGTCGCGGCCATCGCCATAACCGGGTTCAGGTTCCGTGCGCTGTCGCGATAGGTCAGGTTGCCCCAGCGGTCGGCACACCACGCCTCGATCAGTGCGACATTGCCTGGCAACGGATACTCGAGCAGACAGAGCCTGCCGCCGATCTCGCGCGTCTCGCGGCCTTCGGCCAGCAGGGTATCCGCACCGGTCGGCGTGTAGAAGCCGGTGATGCCGGCACCGGCCGCGCGCATGCGTTCGGCGAGCGTGCCCTGGGGCACGATTTCCACGTCCAGATCGCCGCGCTGGAACAGCCGGCCGGCAAGGCTCGCGGGACGCACGAAGCTGCAGATCAGCCTGCGCACACGGCCGAGCGATAGAAGCCGCTCGATCGCGCTGCCGTCACGCCCGCCGGCGACCACGACGATCGTCAGGTCGCGCGCGCCCCGCTCTATCAGGCCATCGAGCAGTGGCGTGGGAATTCCGACGTCGCCGAAGCCGCCGAGCAAAACGGTCGATCCATCGGCGATTCCCGCCATGGCATCGGCCATGGAATGCACGAACTTGTCGATCATAGGGTAAGCGTAGCGCGTATTCGGCCGAACTGGAAACCGACAACCCCTGTCATGACAGACGCCTCGGAGGCGGCGCGGCAGCCGGCGAGGGTTTCCAGCCTGCGTGCCCCTCCCTATAGTTTCGTTCAATCACGGTTGGGGGGAGGATGCCATGCGGAACGTCGCACAGCCCATGTCGGCACCGGGGGTGACGGAAGACGCCGTGACGATCCGTCGCGCCGTAGTCGCCTGCGCGATCGGACAGGTGTTCGAAATCTTCGACTTCGTCATCTACGGCTTCTTCGCGGTTGCGATCGGGCGCGCGTTCTTCCCGTCCACCGATCCGATTGCCTCGTTGCTCGCGAGTTTCGCTACCTTCGCGGTGGGCTTCCTGATGCGTCCGGTGGGCGCGATGGTCATCGGCTGGTACGGCGACCGTTTCGGCCGCCGCAAGGCGCTGGTGGTGACGATCGGGCTGATGGCCGCCGCCACCGGTCTCACGGGGCTGATCCCATCCTATGCCGCGATCGGACTGCTCGGGCCGATCCTGCTGGTGATCTGCCGCATGCTGCAGGGCTTCTCCACCGGCGGCGAATGGGGCGGCGCCGCCGCATTCCTGGTGGAGCATGCGCCAGCCGGACGGCGCGGGCTGATCGGCAGTCTGCAACAGGCGGCGACCGCGATCGGCGCGATGTCCGCCACGTTCTCGGCGGCAATCCTGACCACGACTCTGAGTGCCGACAGCTTCTTCGCCTGGGGCTGGCGCATTCCGTTCCTGATCGGCTTCGTGCTCGGCCCCGTCGGCTACTATCTGCGCACCCGCGTCGCGGAAACGCCGGCGTTCCAGCGCGCGGTGGCGAGCCAGACCATCACGCGCATGCCGCTTGCCGAAGCGTTCACCACGCATGGCTGGGTGTTCCTGTCCGCCTTCGGCCTGTCGATCATCGGCTGCGTCATCAACTACGTGTTCCTGGTGTTCCTGCCGAGCTTCGCGTCGCAGACACTGAAGATCGATCTGAGTTATGCGCTTTGGTCCACCACGCTGGCCGGTTTGATCTACCTGGTGCTGACACCGGTCGTCGGCCACTACTCGGACCGCGTGGGCCGCAAGCCGATGATGCTGGCTTGCGCCGTGCTCGCCTTCGTCATGGCGTATCCGCTGTTCCTGCTCCTCGAGACACATCCGAACTTTTGGGGGCTGCTGGTGGTGCAGGCGACCGCGCAGACCGTGCTGACGCTCTACACCGGGGTGATCTCGACGATCCTGTCGGAGATGTTCCCGACCAATGTGCGCTACACGGCTCTGTCGGTCAGCTATGGCTTCGCTGTGGCGATCTTCGGCGGCTTCGCGCCGTATATCTCGACCTTCCTGGTGCGCGTGACGGGCGATCCGCTGGCACCGAGCTTCTATGTGATGGCGGCGGCGCTGGCGAGCGGCATTGCGGTGCTGTTCGTGCATGAGCGGCACCGCGCCCCGGCGCTGGCGTAAGGAGACGACCATGGCAAATTTCGTGTTGATCCACGGAGCGTATCAGGGCGGCTGGATCTGGCAGCGCGTGGTGGCGCGGCTGACGGCGGCCGGGCATACGGTGTTCGCGCCGACGCTCGACGGCTGCGCCGAACGCCGCCATGCGCTGCGTCCCGGCATCTCCACCGAGACGCACGCCGCGGAGATCGCCGAACTGCTGTTCTTTCAGGACCTGCGCGACGTCGTGCTGGTCGGCACCAGCAGCGGCGGCATGGTCGTGTGCAAGGCGGCGGAACTGGCACGCGAGCGGATCGGCCGGCTGGTGTTCGCCGATGCGCTGATGCTGTTCGATGGCGAGAGCATCCCCGACATCGTCAAGCGTCCGACTGCGGTGACGACAGACCTGGCGACCGGGCCTTCGCGCGAGGACGCGGCAGGCAGGATGTTCGCCAGTCTTGATGACGCGACGAAAGCCTGGGCGCTGGAGCGCTACACGCCGCATCCGGTCGCGGCGATGCGGGACAAGGTGAAGCTGCCCAGTTTCTGGCAGCAGAAGTGGCTGACGATGGTCATCTGGTGCAGCCAGGCGGTGAACCCGGGGCAGGCACACCAGCGCCGTGCAGCCGATCGCCTTGGCGCCAAGTGGCACGAGCTGGATACCGGCCACTACCCAATGCTGACCGCGGCGGACCAACTGTCGCGGCTGATCATGGAAGGATAGGGCGCCGCTCCCGCTCGCGGAGCCCACATCCGAGCGTGTGCGCTTCGTCCTGTTTCAAGCGGCAGCCGGCAGTCCGGTCGCCAGATGGCAGCGCGCCAGATGGTCGTCGGCCAGTGGGGCCAGCACCTGTGGCAATTCGCAGCCCGCCCGGGCGAGCGGGCAGCGCGGAGCGAAGCGGCAGCCGCTTGGCATCGCATCGAGCGGCGGCACCCGACCAGGGATCGCCACGAGGTCCTGCGCATCGCGGTCCATGCGTGGGATCGCGGCAAACAGCGCGCGCGTATAAGGATGCGCAGGGCGCGCGAACACCTCGGCCACCGGCGCCTGCTCGACGATCTGGCCGGCATACATCACCGCCACCCGGTCGGCGATCTGCGCCACCACGCCGAGATTGTGCGTGATGAACAGCATCGCCATGCCGTAGCGCTGCTTCAGGTCGGCAAGCAAGCCAAGCACCTGCGCCTGGATCGTCACGTCCAGCGCCGTGGTCGGTTCGTCTGCCAGCAGCACCGCCGGTTCGCACGCCAGCGCCATCGCGATCATCACCCGCTGGCGCATGCCTCCTGAGAACTGGTGCGGATACTCGTGGAATCGCTGCGCGGCGGTCGGAATCTTCACCTCCTCCAGTACCGCAAGCGCCTTCGCATCGGCTGCGCTGCGCGACAGCGCCTGGTGGACGATCAGTGACTCAGCCACCTGGGCGCCGATCGTCATCACCGGGTTGAGGCTGGTCATCGGCTCCTGGAAGATCATCGCCACACGGTTGCCGCGGAGCTTCTCCAGCTCCGGCTCGCGCAGGCCGACCAGATTGCGCCCTTCCAGCAGAATCCGCCCCTCGGCGACCCGCCCCTGCGGCTGCGGCACCAGGCCCATGATCGAGAGCGCGGTGACCGACTTGCCGCAGCCGGACTCGCCGACCAGGGCCAGCGTCTCCCGTGGGGTCAGCGCGAACGACACGCCATCCACCGCCGCATACCAGGAGCCCGCCTGCCGGAACTCGGTGCGGAGCTGCTCGACGGCCAATACGTTTCCCGCTTGCATGGCTTGCCAGCGTGGCCGCGCTGTCCCAATCCTGCAAGCAATACGCCTGAGGACCAGCGATGCCCGAACCCGTCGACACGGTGATCGCAGCCGCCCGCGAATTTCTGGGCGACCGCATCACGACCAATGCCACGCTGCGCGAGCACCACTCGCATGGCCAGGACACCCAGCCGCCCGTCCTGCCGGACGCCGTGGCGTTCGTCGAGACGTCCGAGGAGGCGGCGCGCCTGCTCTCGCTGTGCCATGCCGAGCGTGTGCCGGTGGTCGCCTGGGGCGCCGGCACCTCCCTGGAAGGTCACGTGACGCCGGTGCGCGGCGGCATCACGATGGACCTCTCACGCATGACCCGCATCATCGAAGCAAGCCAGGCAGACATGGACTGCCGCGTGGAGGCCGGCGTGACGCGGGACCAGCTCAACGAGCATCTGCGCGACCAGGGCTTGTTCTTCCCGGTCGATCCCGGCACCTCGCTGTGCACCATCGGCGGGATGTGCGCGACGCGGGCCTCCGGCACCAATGCGGTGCGCTACGGCACAATTCGGGAAAACGTGCTGGGGCTGACGGTGGCGCTGGCCGATGGGCGGCTGATCCGCACCGGCGGCCGCGTGCGCAAGTCCGCCACCGGCTACGACCTGACGCGGCTGTTCATCGGCTCGGAGGGCACGCTCGGCGTGATCACCGAGATCCAGCTCCGGCTGCATGGCATCCCGGAGGCCATGTCGTCCGCCACCTGCCAATTCCCCACGTTGCGCGGCGCGGTCGAGACGGTGATCGCCATCCTGCAGAGCGGAATTCCCGTCGCACGGATGGAGCTGCTCGACGAGGTGCAGATGGCGGCCTGCATCGCCTACTCAAAGCTGGAAGGCCTGGAGCCGCTTCCCAGCCTGTTCTTCGAATTCCACGGCACTACGGCTGCGGTAGCCGAACAGGCACAGCAGGCCGAAGAGATCGCTGCCGGCTACGACGGCAAGGGCTTCCGCTGGGCCACCGATGCGGCCGAACGCGGCAAGCTGTGGAAGGCGCGGCATGATGCGCTGTGGGCGTGCCTGGCACTGAAGCCGGGCCACAAGGGCATCGCGACGGACGCTATCGTGCCGATCTCGCGTTTGGACGAGGCGATTCTTGGCGCGAAGCAGGACATCGCCGCCTCGGGGCTGACCGCGCCAATCGTCGGCCATGTCGGCGACGGGAACTTCCATACGGTGATCCTGGTGCCGCCGGAGCCGGATGGGCTGCAGCGTGCCTGGGACCTCGACAAGAAGATCGTCGCGCGCGCGCTGTCACTTGGCGGCTCGTGCAGCGGCGAGCATGGGGTGGGGATCGGCAAGCGCGAGTTTCTCGAACAGTAGCACGGTGCCGAGGCTCTGGCGGTGATGCGCTCGGTGAAGCAGGCGCTGGATCCGCGGGGGATTCTGAACCCGGGGAAGATATTCCTGAATTGAGACGGGACCGAGTCAATGACAGCGTGGCGTTGTGCTTCCCGGGCGACGATCGGCGGGCACGGCTAAAGCGCTTGCCTGCACATAACAGAATGCTATATTCTGCCGATGAAGCGGATCCGCTACACGGCCGACGCGCTGAAGTCTCTGAAGCGCCACGCCGATAGGGCTGATCGCATCATGCGAGCGATGCGGGAATACGCCGACGGCACCGGCGCGCACGCAAACAACGTCAAGGCTCTGCAAGGGACATCGGCGCTTCGCTTGCGGGTCGGCCAATCTCGCGTGGTGTTCGGCGAAACGGATACCGAAATCATCGTCACCGGACTCGGTCCGCGTGGCAGCATCTACGATTGACGGAGGACACGATGCAGACCACACGCGGCCCGAACGGTGAGGACATGGTGTTGCTGAGCCGCGATGAATATGAGGACCTGCTCGACGCACGCGGCCACGAAGCCGCCATGCGGGCTGTCGGATCAGGCGCGATGGAGACGCTGGCCGAACAGGACGCCGTCGCCTACCTGGCGGCGAAGACGCCGCTTGCATTCTGGCGTCGCCACCGCGGGACGACACAGCAGGCGCTTGCCGAAGCCGTCGGCGTGTCGCAGGCCTACATCGCCCAGATCGAGAATAGCGTGCGGGAGGGCAGCCCCGTCATGCTCCGGGACATCGCGCGTGTGCTGCGGATCAGAATGGAGGACCTTGTCCCGTGACCGCGCCGATCGTGGGCCATGTCGGTGACGGCAATTTTCATACTGTGATCCTGGTGCCGCCGGAGCCGGACGGGCTGCAGCGTGCGTGGGATCTCGACAAGAAGATCGTCGCGCGCGCGCTGGCGCTCGGCGGGTCGTGCAGCGGCGAGCACGGCGTGGGTATCGGCAAGCGCGAGTTCCTCGAACAGGAGCACGGCGCCGAGGCGCTGGCGGTGATGCGGTCCGTGAAGCAGGCGCTGGATCCGCGGGGGATTCTGAACCCGGGGAAGATTTTTTTAAATTGAGGGGCGGTGGTGTCTGTTGCGGGGGAGCGTGAGGCTGCGGGGTGGATGTCGGTCTTGGGTGGGAAGGCGACCGTCTGCTTCACGCATCGATGCGGCGACTCCAGACATTCGCCTCACGGCAAGGGTTGGCCAAAGGGAGACCGGCAGCTTTCTGACGGAGAGTCGAATAAGCGGCCACTCATTCAGGTTGCTGTCGGTCGGCGGTTCACGATCCAGGCTGCGTGAAAACGCGGTCTTCAATGGGTGGCGCGCAACGTAGTATCCACACGACGGTTCGGGAAGAACGAAGGATCCAGAGCGGTCACAGCATGGTTCCAAGCACGAGCCGCTGGATTCAGCTTGTGCTCCCGCGCTACGGTCTGCGCTGCCATCCGAACTGGTGAAGCAAATATCTATGCAAGATGTATCGGATATAGCCAGCTTCGCCCAACGCCCGTACTTGTCTCCCGAGAATACGAGTCGATTGAGGGGAGGATGATGCTGGCTGGTGCGTTTTCCAGTTCCGACAGGAAGAACAACCCGAAGCCTAGCGCCTGGACCTTGGTGGCGAGCGGACAGAGATACAGGTTTGTAACTGGCCGTCTTGCATTCATCTCTCGCCATGCGCGGGAAAGGGTGGCTGCAGTCACGAACGGATCGTTTGCGCTTGCGAAATAGACCGATTCGTCGTTTGGCCTTGCCGAGACAGACGACACGCGGTCCAGGCGGAGCAGGCTCTCATGATACATGTCTGCGCTGAGCGAGGGCAGGCTGTGAAGTTGGACGAGACGTGCGTTGTCCTTGTGGAGAATCGCGCGGGCCATTGGAACGTCGTCATAACCCACGCCGAGCAGGAGCACATCGTTGCTGACGTCAGATTGATGGGGTCCCTCGAAACCCTCGACCTGCCGAACAATCGAGACCCGCTCAGAGAATGTCGTGTCGGCTTTTCGATAATAGTGCAGTGGCTCTGTGTAAAGCACGTCGAAGACCGTGATTCCGATGTCCCTGAGGTACTTCATCAGGAACAGGACGTGGCTCCGCATAAACCCTGTGATGTCGATGCAGAGGCGCGAACCGGCTTCAAGCGACGCCCGCATCGGTGCGAGCCCCGCCATGACGAGATCAGCTTCATCACGCTCGGTGAATAGCACGTGATGTGGAAGGTCTGCGACTTCGGCAGCGGAATAGTTGTACTCCGGAAGTAGCCACCAGACTTTCGTCGCAGCGGCAATAGCGGAAAAGACCTCCCTGACGCGTGCGGTTTCGTTGTAGGCTGAGATGAAGATGTCGTGTGGAAGGCTGGCCGGGTCCTCGACTACCGCCTTTGCGTCGATGAAATAGCGCATGTTGTTGGCTCTGGTCAGAGCAGCGTGGTCTGGCCGTTAGAATGTTGCCACATATGTGGTGCATTCATTTTGGCGATTCGCGATTGGACGAGTTGTACGAGACCATCTCGTTCTGCGGGGTCGAATATTGCGTTGGCCAACTCCGCTTTAAGTTCAATCGCTCCGCGCCTGTGGTGGGATAGCTCCCAGCGGGGTGCAAGCATGGGAGCAAACTGGAACTTCGCGTCGATGGATCTGTGGTTTCTGTTCTTCGCCCCTTCCGGGATCCGGATGAGGTGGGACCATTTTTCAGCGGTCGACAATATGTTTCTACTTCTGTCCGTCAGCTTGTCGAGGGTGACTGAGAAAGTACAGAGATCGCATTCCGAAGGCGCGTCGCTAAAGCGGATGCTGCGGAAAAGGAGGGCAAGCCCTTCCATGGAGTCGCGCACGTCCGACGCGTCTGCGTCTGGCTGCGCATCGTCCCAGAACGATTTGGCTCCCTCAATCACCCCATTAGTCTGTGACGCTATGCTTATCTTCCCTCCAGCGAATGGGTGCTCACCAGCGAAGAGCGCGCGGCGATAGATGTGGGCTAGGATGACCAGCAGATTGCGCGGGATGCCCTGCGAGAGTTCGACCAGCGTGTCGAATCCAGCGTAAGGAATAGGCTGTCGCGCAGCGCGATACATTTGTGCCAGGAGATCAGAGCTAAAGTGATCAAGCACCTGTGTGTAGTCCTTCGCAGCCGCGCGGCCATTCGCACGGAAAGCTAGCGCCTCTTGGGCAACTTCCTTTGCTGTGGGGACCGCCAGGGCCTCACCGCCCGACCACCGCCGCACAAATAAAAATGTGTTAACCTTCTCGAGAAGAGGATGGTCTGGCACACGCAGCGTCCTAATCACTTCGCCGACGACTTCTGCTGGGATGTTGGCGTCAGAGAGCTTGCGCTCGAGAGTTTGAATATGCGGGCGAGGTCTACCAGTGTCGTCGTAGCTCCTCATCAAGGCAAGGGTCGTGACCCGCCAGTAGTCCGACTTGTCAAGTTCCTCGAAGGCGCTTGTGAGCGACGTTTCGTCGCGAATCACAGAGGATAGACGGCCTTGCCGAAGTCGCCGCAGGGTCAGGTTAATAGCGAAGGCTCGATATTCCGCGCCGTGGTCCCGGAGGAACTTATCAAGTTCCACTTGTGCGAATTCGGACCCTGGCTTGATTGGTTCGCCGGAACCCAGCGTCTCGAATGTTTTCACACCATAGAGGCGCGCGCCTACTTTGATAGTGGCACGACCCTTCCGATACCGTATCAGAGTGTTCAAAAACTTCTGCTGATCACTCGTGAAGTTTTCAAGTTCATCAACAAGATACACGAACAGAGGATTGCCCAGCTCCGAGAATGTGTCGGCAACAAGATCGGGGATGCCGAAGAGGAGGCTACCCGTCGAGAAGGGAACCACAAGACTAGAAATGTCCCGCGTGATGGCGCTGTTATTGACGACAAAATCGATGTTCTTTTTGAGAGAGACTAGATACCGGAGGAGCTCCGCAAGAGTCCTGATTCTCACTTCTACGTCGAAGAGGCCTCGGAGCCGACTCGCGAACGGTTCGGCCTGGGGCTCGTTGAATTTGTCCTTGATAGCCTCTTGGACTACTGACAGGAGACTCGTGGCCAGCCAAGTCTCGAAGTACATGCTGAACACGGTCGACCATGCTTCGGTGTCAAGGCCCTTGCCCGCAAACTTGTAGGTGTTGAGAGCCTCAGCGGGGACATATACTCCGGCGTAACGTTCAACTTTAATCGCGCTCACGAGATCGCCGTGACGGGCGGCCTGCACTGGTGCAGAACAGTAGCGCATCAGGTGCGTCTTGCCGCTGCCTTTGCCGCCGAGCAGAAACATCGGCGTGATGGATGTGGGCTGTAGGACTGCGACCAGTCCACCATGTTGCTCGGCGATATCAACCCAGTGGCCGAGTATCTCCTCGCTTGAGTAGTGCGACGCCTTTTGGAGGTCGAATGGGTTTTCGTCTGATCCACTCATCACTCAGACTTTCATATAGCGTCGAAGTGCCGCCGTCCACGGGATTGGCGAGCCGTTCGTGGGGTCGCGCCAGATGATCGGCAGCGTGTTGTCCGGAATGTTGTGGCTAAAGCCCAGGAGCAGCTGGCCATCATCGAAGCCTCCGGCGTTCCCTGGAGCTAGGAGTTCGCCATAGCTCAAGGCAACTTTCGACAAGTGAGTGTCCTCTATTTGAGGTGGGCGAATCTTGAAATACCGCGAGCCGTCAGAGACGCATCGGTAACTCTCATCGAGTTCGAAGATTGCTTTGGCATTGGCACCGAAGACAGTATTTTCACGTACGTTATTTATCCCCTTCGTGGTGGCGAATATGGAATAGTAAGCAATCTGGGCATCCGGCTTGGCCACTCTCAACTCCGTCAGGAAATTCTTGGAGTATCTGCAAGCGGTCTGTCCAGATCCGCAGACATCGTCGAGGAAGATGTACCTCTCGACGGTGGGGTCTGTAATGCAGCGCGTACCGCCGGACAGGCTGAATATCTGCGCCGTGTCCATGAAGTTTTGTTTCTGAAGGCCATTCTCCTGCCTGAAGTAGTACAGTAGATGCACGCCGCTTTCGGACGGATTTCCTACCCCCATGAACCGCGTCCGGTCCATTGCGATCTCGAGTTCTCGCCTAATGACCAACTCATCTCGGGTGTTGCCGTTCTTCTGCCGTATCTCCTGGATCAATGGGATCAGGAACAGATCTCGATAGAGGGCATGGAGGAGGACGCGTATCTCCCGAAGTCCGAAGTAGAGGAACTGCGACAGGAGGTAGAGAGCGTGGAGACGTTCTACTTCCAGTGCCAATCCGGAACGACCGTCGAAGTTGTCGAGCCACCTCTCGACGGCCTGCTGGTCGATTCGGCGTTCCCATGCATAGTCACTCAGGATCAGGATCCGCTGCAGCAGTCGTTCCGACGACCGCCGAGCTTCGTGCGACCGATCGTCGGGGTCGACGAGGGAGCGCAGCGCGTCTAATGCGGAGGGGATTGACATCACTTGGCGAACACCAGGATCGTCTCGGACTGGATGGCGATCGCTCCGCCCGATCGTTTGGTGAGCAGGCCGCGCGATTTGATGCCGTCCACCAGCTTTAGCGTCAACCGCATTCCATGCCGTTCGAACAGTTCGGTGAGGAAGAGCGACGAAGTGAACGGCATGCCGCACACCGTGTTGTCGCCGATCACGACAACCGCCTTGCCGTCGGGCTTGAGCACTCTCGCCACTTCTTCGATTGCCTTGTCCATCTCGCAGAGGTAGTGCGCGCAGATGGCCGCCCGGACCCGGTTGAGCCTTGCGAACGTCCGGATGAGTTCGTCGGCACCGCATATTCCGGTCTCGGGGATGGCCGACAACGCCGATTTGGGGAAGTGCTCGCGTCCGATCGATCCGTTCTCAAGTTGCTTCAACGTTCTCGGCTCGGTCATCCCGAGCCAGCCCAGGCTCAGGCTTGAGGCACGGACGTACTTCTGGGCGCCAGCGTATGGCGGTGAGGTCAGCACGAGACCCACCGAGTTCTTCGGGAGCGCGGTGCGTTCAGAAGTCGACGCTTCACGGGGCCTTCCGAGCTTTCGGGCATCTGTGCCAACGCATCGGGTTGATACTTCGCATCCATACAACCGCAGCAGTTCCCTCTGGCGCTGCAAGTTGGCAGTAAACTGATCGCTGAACACCGACCATACCGGCCGCGCCGGGGATTGTTCGCCATCGAATGAGGACTTGGTCCGAACGGGTACCGAGTATCGACGATCAGCTCTACTGCATTTCCGAGCTGTGGCCGAGAAGGTCGCCCAGACGAAGTCGTCAGACTCATGCGCGGAGCACTCAGCGATGGCACACCGCAGTCGAGCCAGGTCCAGCTTAGCTAGCGGAGTGTACCAATGGTCCATGTTTACAACCCAAGGCGGCGACGCCTCCGCGATTTGGTCGAAGCGGCCCTTGATCTCAAGCAGCAGGTTGGATGTTCGAGCGATGTCGATCGGGGTTGTTTTTGCGGACGTTATCAAGCGAGCGAGAGGGTTTACGTCCGCGTAGAGCGCCTGTCGTCCCGACAGATTGGCTTCCAAGGCAACCGTCCCCGTGCCAGCGAACGGGTCGAGAACCGTCTCGCCTCCACCCACCCAACCTCTTGCAGCAAGAAAGAAGTGTGCAATTTGCGGCAGCAGTTTTGCGGGATAAGAATGAAGATAGTGAGTGGCCCGCTCGCCAACCTTGATCCATGGAACAAGATCGCGAAATGAAACGGATAGCGACTCGCCTGCTGCCTGGTATTCGTGATGCAGCTTGACGAGCATCGCCGTCGTATCGGCCGGGTAGGCCTCGCTCGTGCCGGTACCGGGTGTCGCATCCGGCGACACCGAAACCTTCGAGGCGGTAGATGTCGTACTGGGAATTGGTGGATCTCCTCCTCACCGCCGCTGGTCCGGCGACATGACTGGTGGCCGGCGGCAAGGCTAGCATGGCAAGGTGAAGGAAGGGTCTGTCTGCTCAGTTTAGCGCCATGCCATTGAGGTGGGAAGAGTAGGCTAGACCCGAACTGCCAAGCGTTCGGAACCATCCATGACTGCCGAAGGTGCGTTGCCGGCATTTATGGTCGCTTTCGCGGAATGAACCGTTGCGGCTGTACGACCCCAATGGGAGCAATCCTGCCCGTGAAGCAGCACGGCGAATGTCTGCCTTCGGGACTTGCTCGGTAGCCGCCAGCGATAAACATCGGCCCAGCAACCGAAATCCACCCCGCGCCATCTCCTGAATATATTCCTTGACACCCCGCCGCCATCGATGTTCTTGTTTCGTTCATGTCCGCCGCAGCCACCACTCCAACCGACCAGCCCGAACCCGCCGCCACGGACCAGCCCAGCCGTTCCGGGCGCCTGCTCGATCTCGTCCGCAAGCTGATCGACTACGGCAAACAGCTCGCCGCCTCGTTGCAACAGCGCGCCCTGCCCAGCGACCTCGCCTCGACCACACGCAGCTTCGGCACCAGCGACATCGCCCTGATCCTGGCGCGCATCACCCGTGGCCTGCACCGCGCCATCGCGCTCGAGACCAGTCTCGAACGCGGCGCCGCCCGCCTGGACGTAGCACCGCGGCCCCTCGCCGCTCGGGCGCCCCGCCAGAAGCGTGCCGCCCAGCCGGCCGCCGAGCCACCCCCCTTGGGCGCCGACGAGGCCGACGCAAGTCTCGTCCGCTTCCCCACGCCGGCGCGGATCGCGGCCGAAATCCGCCGCCGGCCGGCCGGCGCCGTCATCGCCGATATCTGTCGCGATCTCGGCATCACGCCCAACCATCCGTTATGGCGGGAACTCAGTGAGTTGATCGTCCGGCACGGCGGCAACCTCGCCACGCTCTACAAGGACATCAGCCAGCGGGTGTTCGCGATCCCCGACCCAGGCCGCACCGGCATCACGCCTGCCGCGACGCCGCCACCACGTCCACCATCGCCAGGACCCGCCGGCACCGGACCGCCCTGAACGCGTCGCCCCGCGACATTTTCCCGAACTGACCGCAGGGCCAGCGTGGCGTTGACGCGCCCGGGCGCTGGCGCTACTGTGAAACCATGAAGAACATCACAGTATCACTGGATGACGAGACCTATCGCAAAGCACGCATCCGGGCAGCCGAGTTGAACACCTCGGTCTCCGCCATCGTGAAGCGGTTCCTCAGCGAGCTGGGCAGCGGCGAGAGCGAGTTCGAGCGCCTGAAGCGCCAGGAACGCGAGCTGCGCCTGCGCATCAAAGGTTTCAGTGCCGGCGACAACCTGACGCGGGACGAGGTGCACGAGCGCGGCGCCTGATACCAAATCCCGCCGACGATGACCCATGTGCTGCGTTTATCGTCATGGCCGGGCGTGTCCCTACGACATTCACACATCTTTCGCATGCCGATGTTGCTCAAAGCTCGCTTGTATCGTCATGACCAGGCTTGTCCCGGCCATCAGAAGCGACAGACTGCCGGTGGCGATGGCCGGGACAAGCCCGGCCACGACGTAGAAGGCATCCACAAACCTTCATGCCCGCCGAATGTGTGAATCTTGTAGGCCCAAGGCCGGCCATGACGGCTGAAACCGCCATGAGTCCCTCTTACCAAGCTTCGGTATGACATGCCGCATTTCCTGGACACCAATGTCCTGATCTACTCGATCAGCGACAACCCGGCCGAAGCCGAAAAGCGCCGTCGGGCGGAGGAACTGCTGGCCGATGACGACGGCGCATTGTCGGTCCAGGTGCTGCAGGAGTTCTATGTCCGGGCAACCCGGCCGACGCGGGCGGGACGATTATCGCACGATTTCGCGGTCGGCCTGATCGCCGCATGGTGCCGCTTCCCGGTCCAGGCCATCACCCTCCCGATCCTCACCGGTGCGCTGGAAATCAAGGCGGCGCATGGATACTCGTACTGGGACAGCGCCATCATTGCCGCCGCGCGCGCGCTCGGGTGCGACCGGCTCTACTCGGAGGATCTCGCGCATGGCCGCGAGATCGACGGCGTGACGATCGTCAACCCGTTCCGCTGACGCCCAAGGCTGCTGTCGCGACTCAGGCTGCGGCGCGGAAGGTCCGCGGAATGCCGGCCTTGGGGAGCTGCCCATGCATCGGCTCGTCGGGCAGGCCCTCATGTAGCAGGCGGCGCGCGTCGAGCAGCTTTGCCAGATCGATGCCGGTTTCGAAGCCCATGCTCTCGAGCATGAACACCAGGTCCTCGGTGACGACATTGCCCGACGCGCCCGGCGCGTAGGGACAGCCGCCCAGGCCGGCGAGGCAGGAATCGAAGGCACGGATGCCCTCCTCGAGCCCGGCCAGCGCATTGGCAATGCCGAGGCCGCAGGTGTCGTGCAGGTGCAGACCATAGAGCGTGTCGCCGATCGCGTCGCGGGTGGCGCGGACCACTTCCTTGATTTGCGCCGGATGCGCGTAGCCGACGGTGTCGGCCAGCATGATCTGATCGACGCCGGCATCCGCCAGCCCCTTGGCCAACGCCACCGTCTTCGCCGTCGGCACTATACCGTCGATCGAGCAGCCGAAAGCGGTGGAGCAGCCGGCGACCACCGGCACCTTGCGCGGCTGCGCCTTCAGCCAGTCCATGATCTCCCGCATCATGGCGATCGACTGCTGTGGCGTGCGGTTCAGGTTGGCCATGCTGTGGCCTTCGCTGACCGAGATCGGAATGCTGATCTTGTGCACGCCGGCGTTGTAGGCGTTCTGCACGCCACGCAGATTGGGCGCCAGCGCCTGCACGATCAGGCCGGGAATTTTCAGGCACTGCTCCACCACCTCGGGCGTATCCGACAGTTGCGGGATCACCCGTGGCGGGACAAAACTGCCGACTTCGATCTCCTTCACGCCCGCGGCCGCGATAGAGGCGATCCAGCGGACCTTGGCCTCGGTGGTCATGCGCGTCTTGGCGATCTGCAGCCCATCGCGCGGACCGACTTCACAGATGGCAACGTGTTGTTTCATGGTGGCGATACCTCCGTGCGGCGCAGCCTGCTGCCAGCGCTGCCTGTGCGCAAGACCTGGGCACGGATGAGAATCTCCCGCAGACTGCCGGCGCGGATCAGTTGCAGGAGTGTGAAACGATGAGCGTGGTCACGACGGAAGAACGCGGACCGGTCTCGGTCATCCGCATCAACCGCCCGGAAAAGCTGAACGCGATCTCCAGCGGCGTGGCGGTCGAGCTGCAGCAGGCGTTCCAGACATTCGACGCGTCCGAGCAGCGTGTCGCGATCCTCAGTGCCGCCGGCGAGCGCGCCTTCACCTCCGGCGCCGACGTCACCGATCTGCCGGAGCTGTGGCGCGCCATCCCCACCGTCGGGTTCACGTCGGAAAAGCCGATCATCGCCGCCACGTCGGGATGGTGTGTCGGCGGCGGCATCGTCATGGTGATGATGTGCGACCTGATGGTGTCCACCGAGAACACCATATTCTATTACCCGGAGGCGAAGCTCGGGATCACCGGCGGCATGATCAGCTCATTGGTCTCGCGCATGCCGCACAAGCTGGCGATGGAGATGATGCTGCTGGGCAGCAAGATCGGCGCCCAGCGCGCGTATGACGTGGGGTTCGTGAACCGCGTGGTGCCGAACGGCCAGCACGAGACCGAGGCACTGGCCATGGCGAACGAGATGCTGGACTCCGCGCCGCTGGTGATCGGCGCGCTGAAGCGGCTGGCGAGCGAGGTGCTGCCGATCGGCCCGGTGGAACGCATGGTCGCCGTCAGCCAGACGCTGGGCCGCGTGCGCGCGAGCGAGGATGCGCAGGAGGGCGTTCGCGCGTACAGGGAACGGCGCAAGCCGAACTTCCGCGGGCGTTGAGGGAAGCGGGGAAATGTCAGCAGTGCATCCGGACGATGTCGCAGGCGTGACGGCCTGGTTCGAGACCCTCGCCGCGCAGGTACGCGAGGTGGATTTTGTCGGCGCGCGACCGATCTTTGCGCCCGACATGGTCGCGTTCGGCACCTTCAGCGACTTCATGACCGGACGCGACGCTGCCGAGCAGCAGCAATGGCGCAATGTCTGGCCGCACATCGATGGGTTCCGTTGGCGGGCCGACATCAAGGCGATCGTCTCGCCGGACCGGTTGCAGGCGGTCGGCATGGGCGTGTTCGATTCCACCGGCTATCGGCAGGACGGCACACCATACGATCGCCCCGGTCGTGCCACGGTGGTGTTTGTGCGCCCCAGCACGGACGCGCCGTGGCTCGCCCAGCATACGCACCTGTCGCTGTTCCGCGACGTGCCGACGCGGAGCTTCAAGAGCAAGCCCGAAAAGCGCTGATCACACCATTGCATGTATCGCTGCGGCGGAAACGGCTTGTTGGCGATTGCCGACAGAAAATGCAACGCTGGCCGGGAATCCCCGCGACCGGCGTCACGAGGAGGAAGCGATGACATGCCATCGCAGCCTCTTGCCACAAATTGTGGTAATCCTGCGCATTCGCGTCAAAACTTGTGGCCGGGCTTGACCCGGCCATCATTATCGGTCGGCGGTAAGAGACGGGCCAGCCTGCTCGCAGGCTCGCCTACTCCCTGCTGTACTGCAGCCAGCCACCTCTTGCGCCACCTTCGGAGTGATCCGGGTTCTGGTTTCAGCCGCCCCCTTGTCGCTCCTCGATGCAGTCTATCGCATCCTGCACGGTGCGGATCCGCTCGACGTCCGCCGCGGGGACTTCGACAGCGAACACCTCTTCGAAGGCTATGATCAGCTCAACCGTGTCGAGGCTATCGGCACCAAGATCATCGACCAGCGATGCCTCGGGAAGCACCGCAGCCGGCTTGATGCCGAGATGCCCGCTGATGATCGCCACAACCTTCGCGGCAACGTCGACCATGTTCTCCGACCTTCCCGGGCGGAAGCAGCACGCCCTCTGCCTCCGCGCCTGAGGCAGTCACCCGGCGACGCTGCGCCTCAAATGGGGCCGGCACGTTATGATGCGGCGGGCATCGGCAGCGCATAACCGACCTTGGCACAGGTCGCCTCGGTGGCCTGAAGCAGGCCGGCTGCTCTCATCCAACTCGGCCGATCGAAGCGACGCGTGTCGTAGCTGCGGTATCTCGTCGCGTTGATGCGGAACTCCGCCCATTGGATATCATCGGTCCTGTCCACATCGGGTACGTCCGCGAGCGCGTCCTGCTTCGGGTGCCGCTGCAGCCACATCTGACCGATCAGACTGGCGAGCTCCTCGACGCGCCGCATCGCATCCTTGATGGAATCAGACGGCTGGTAGTTGCCAGTGAACGGATTCCATACCTCAAAGACAAAACCATCTGCGTCACTTCGATCCGCCTGCCGAGTGATCTTCAGCGACGGTCGACTCAATCTCTGCCGATTCACTTGATTCTCCGAAAGCTCAGGAGAGTGCTTCGCTCCTGCCAGGGTCGATCTCGATATCGCCCTCGACTTCATCGCCCTCGACTTCGTCCTCGGCCTCGTCGGCTGCTTCTTCGTCCGCGGCGTCGGGCACGCTCCCAGCCTCTGCATCGTCATCGGCGATGACTGGAACCGGCTGGCGGTGCAGACGCATGCTCCCGATCGGGCCGCGAGAAGGCCGGAGCACGCGTGGTTTCTCCGGCGGTTGTTGAGCGCCGCACTTCGGGCATATGGCGGGCGACCTGTTCAGGTCATAGAAGCGCTCACTGCAGCCCGCGCAGGTACACTTGGTGCCGAGTTCCGGCCTGCCCATCACGTATTCCTAAGAACGAGCCCGACGGCAGCGCCTGAAGGCTTGTTCGTCGTCATGGAGCGAAGCTGGCCTCCAGGTGGCAGAGGCGACTGCCTCCGCCATTGGCATCTTCATTCAGGTGTCAGCCGGACTTCAGCGTGTGAAGCTTGTCCGAACAGGCACGCGCAAGCGCGTTGTCGGGAGACGTCTTACTTCCAACAGTCGCCCAGCCCGCCTTCATGACGAGGTCGCTGCGCGAGTATGACGATTGCTCCGTTTGGAACTTGGCGAGCGTGGCATGGTCGGGATCCAGCTGGGCCTTCATCACGCAGAATGGGACGAGCGCCACGACGACCGCCGCGTCGGCCCGCTCCTGCGCGAGTTGCTCGGCGGTCCCCTGTGTTGTCCATCCGAGTTGGGAGAAGCCGACAGTGGCCATTGCGACCGCGCCGACCGCCGCGCCCCAAAGTCCGGGCTTAAGCCAGACAGGAATTTGCATAGGATTTTTCTTTGCGCTGTAGGAGGACTGATCTCCTCCCACCGACAAGTGAAGTATTTGTCAAATTGGGGAGCCGCGACACCATTACATCGGCCGGACGAAAATAAACCTAGCCGGACCGGCCGTCCGTGGATCCTGACGCTGCGATACCTCTTGCGTTCGACAGGCATCCGGGCGATATAGGACTTGCCTTCCGTGAATGCGTGATTGGCGTTCCGTCCGGTTTGGACGACGCCCTCCCGGAAATCTCAGTTGTAACGCGTTCGCCCCATTGTCGCGCGGGCAGGCGAACATCAAGGCGCTCGCCTTTGGCCGCAGGGATGAACCCGCGGTGGCCGGCGCTGGAGCTTAAACCTTCGTGCCATCGATTACCTTTGCAACGCTCGGCCTGGCCGAGCCCTTGCTGCGCGCCCTCGACAGAGAGCGCTTCCTCCAACCGACGCCGATCCAGGCAAAAGCGATACCTCCCCTCCTCGCAGGCCGCGATCTGCTCGGCATCGCCCAGACCGGCACCGGCAAGACTGCCGCATTTGCCCTGCCGATGCTGCAGCACCTGGCAAGCAGACCAGCGACACCCCGCCGCTACGTCACGCGCGCCCTCATCCTGGCACCGACACGCGAACTCGCACTGCAGATCGAAGAAAGCCTGCATCGCCTCGGCGGCGAGCTGAAGCGCCGAGTCGTCGCGATTCTCGGCGGCGTCAGCCGCTCGATGCAGGTGCAGCGGATGCGAGCTGGCACCGACATCGTGGTCGGCACGCCCGGCCGCATCTGCGACCTGATGGCCACCGGTGAGCTGAAGCTCAACGAGGTCAGCCACTTCGTCCTCGATGAGGCGGACCGCATGCTCGATCTCGGCTTCATCCGCGACATTCGCCGGATCGTCGCCGCTCTGCCGGCGGAGCGGCAGTCGTCGCTGTTCTCGGCCACCATGCCTGCGGAAGTCGGCCGGCTTGCCGAAACGCTGCTGCGCAACCCGGTGCGCGTCGACATCGCCCGCAGCGAACCGATCGTTCTGCCTATCGAGCAGCACGTGCATTTCGTCGACCCCGCCGGCAAGCGGGCGCTACTCGGCCGGTTGCTGACCGATCCGGCGCTGTCGCGGGTCATAGTCTTCACCCGCACGAAGCGCGCCGCCGACCGCGTCGCCGAAAACCTGGATATCGGCGGAGTCCGGGTGAGCGCTCTGCATGGCAACAAGAGCCAGCCGGCGCGGCAGAAGGCCCTGGAACAGTTCCGCAGCGGCCGCGCACGGGTGCTGGTCGCGACCGATATCGCCGCGCGGGGGATCGACGTGATTGGCATCTCGCATGTCATCAACTTCGATCTTCCGGCACAACCGGAAGACTACGTGCACCGCATCGGCCGCACCGCGCGTGCCGGCGCGAGCGGCGTCGCCATATCGTTCTGCGATGCCGCGGAGCACGGCACGCTACGCGCGATCGAGCGCATGACCGGGACGGTGATCAATATCGCGGGCGGATCGCCACCGGCCTCGCAGCCGAAACGCGAACAGATACCGTCGCCCGCGAACCGCGCGCCCCGCCGGCGCCGCCGGCCACATGGCCCGGTCGGACTTCGCCCGGCGGCGTGACACGTGATCGACGTGCACGCGGACGTCGCTTCATGCTATCGATGCAATATGTAACCAGACTCCGCGGAGAGGATATGCCCCATGAATAAGGGCAGGCAGGAACACTCGGACGACATCGCCTACCCCTCCAGCATCGCGTTCCTGCTGATCCATCTCGGATGCTTCGCGGTATTCTGGACCGGGCTGACGCCGCGCGCCGTGGAGCTCGGGCTGGTGCTGTATCTGCTGCGCATCTTCGCGGTCGGCGCAGGCTACCATCGCTACTTCGCCCATCGCGCCTTCCGCACCAGCCGCGTCTTTCAGTTCTGTCTTGCCTTCCTGGCGCAGACCTCAGCCCAGCGCGGCATTCTGTGGTGGGCCGCCAAGCACCGTCGGCACCACAAACACTCGGACACCGAGTTCGATGTGCACTCGCCGGTACAGCGTGGCTTTCTCTATGCCCATGTCGGCTGGATCTTCGTGCCGCGGAACAACGACACCGACTATGCGGCGGTTCGCGACCTGGCCCGATACAAGGAGCTGCTGTGGCTCGATCGGCATCCCTATCTGCCCGCGGTGCTGCTCGCGGTGGCGACGTGGCTGATTGCCGGCTGGCCAGGACTGGTGGTCGGCTTCTGCTGGAGCACGGTGGCACTGTGGCATGCGACATTCTGCATCAACTCGCTTGCGCACGTGATTGGTCGACGACGCTATGTCACCGGCGATGAGTCCAGGAACAATTGGCTGCTTGCGCTGCTGACCATGGGCGAGGGCTGGCACAACAATCATCACGCCTACCAAGTGTCGGTCCGGCAAGGGTTCCGCTGGTGGGAGTACGATCCGACGTACTATGCGCTACGTGCCTTGTCGTGGCTCGGACTCGTGTGGGACCTGCGTGTCCCACCGAAGGCAGTGGTGAGAGGCGAACATAGATTGGGGCAGGTCGTGATCGATAAGGTTGCCCGCCAGCTCGCCGTGTCATTCCCTGTCAATCTTATCGCCAACCAGGTGCTGGAGGCCCTGGCACGTACGCCGGGTTGGATCGAGCTGAAGTCGCGGCTCCTGTCGGCACGAATGCAGGCGGAGGCATTCTGGAGCGAAATCGACTTGCAGCAGGTTCCAACACTCGATGAGGTCCGTCGTTATGCCAGGGCACGACTTGCCCAAACGCCATCCCTGGACGATATCGCCGTGTCGGCCCGCCAACGGCTGCTCGAGCTGGTGCATTCGCGATTGGTCGAAGCGGCGCGAGCCCCCTCGGTCGGATGAGGATCATGCCGCGACGCTACAAGGTTACTCGCCAGGAGCTGCACGCCCCGCGGTCTAGCGAGTAGCCTCTCTACGGTGCCACCATCCTCTGCGTCGACTCTCTACGGCGACGATCTCGGCGAAGGCGGTCCGGGCCGAAGCATCGGCCTCCCGCCCTTCCCCACGACACCAGGCTGCGAACTGGCCCGGACTGAACACCACTCGCGCGCCAGGGCAGTGCCGGCCAACGGGCTGGCCGGCACGGCATCGCCATTCATCGAATGTCGAAGGCAAGCCCACCGGATCCAGTGCGCGGTGCCCCGCGTAGTTCTTCCGCGTGAACCAAGCGATCGCTCCGGCTGCCATCAGAACCCGCGCCACTTCCGGCTGGCGGGCGTCCGGAAGGGATCGGCGGCATCGCATAGCCGCTTATCCTGCGCGATCCAGCTACTTGCCTCAGCCTCGGTCGCGAAGCCGGCCGCAGTTTGGGGAAGGGCACCAAGCCTGACGACTTCGACAGCGAAGCTGCCGTCTTCCCGATGCACAATCAGATAGTTTGCCTCCGCCATTGCTTAGTATGACACGCCAGAAGCGGCTTTGCACGTTACAGTTGGAGTCGCTAAATTGAAACCGACCAACGACCATGTGATGGGTTATGCAGCACAGAGCTACCAACGTGCCGCCATCAGGCGTATCCTGCCTGGGCAGGCCTGACCACAACCAACCATAGAGGATAGCTGTATTTTGCGATCACCCAAAAACGACCGGCAATGGCAGCCTCGCCGACGCGGCTTTGACGACGACAACTTCTACGGCAACACCCCGTCGCCGGCGCCCTTCCCATCCTTCGCGTCCAGTTCGTCTGCGCCCGAGATGCAGGCGACGGTGAAATGGTTCAACAGCGAAAAAGGCTACGGGTTTGCTGCTCTGGCCGACGGCTCGGGCGACGTGTTCCTGCATGTGAACGCGCTGCAGGCCGCCGGGCATCAGGCAGTCAGCCCCGGAGCGACGCTGCGGGTCCGCATCGGTAGCGGACAGAAGGGGCGGCAGGTCGACCAGGTCATCTCGGTCGATGAAAGCACGGCCGAGCAGCCGGCCCCGCGCCGGCCGCAATTCCCGCGCAGCCACACGCAGGACGCTCCCCGTCGTCAGGTCGATCTCAGTTCAGCGGTCGAGATGATCGGCACGGTGAAATGGTACAATCCTGACAAGGGATTCGGTTTCATCACCCCGCAGGCTGGCGGCAAGGACGTCTTCGTTCATGCGACGGTCCTGGAGCGCGCCGGGTTGGCACCATTGCAAGAGGGCCAATCGGTGCGTATGGCCGTCGTGCAGGGCGCCAAGGGTCCTGAAGCGGCCACGATCAGTCTCGACTAGGGCCACTCGGTTGATGCCGTCACAACGCCAGCGCGGCATCTTCCCAGAGGCCGCGGACGAAGCTCGCCACCTCGAAAGTCCCGTCAGCCGCCCAAAGGATGCGGAGCACTCTCGCCCCGTGCCAGACGTCGAGCCCATATGGCAGGTCCGGCTGCGAATGCTGCCGCTCGATCGCGTGTCGATACCCCGGCGAGGATGCTTCTCCAGGGTGCAACGCGTTGAACGGTGTCCAGTGGCGAAAGGTCCACGGGGCCGCGCGAAGCTCGATCAGCCGCACGGTGTCGCGTTGAACCTCGATCGCGCCACGCTCGCGCAGGAGTGGCAGCACATGGTCGCGGATTGCACGTGCCCGGTCGTCGCTCGATGATACCAGCCGGAGGTTCACGCCTTGCTCCCAGCGTCCGCTAAGCCGACGGCCAGTTGCGTCGAGGTCCTGCGCGGTCTGACGCTGCCTCTCAGTGGGCTTTCCGCGTGAGTACCAGATCGTCCACGTTGAGGCAAAAGACCACCTCGCTGCCGCGTATGGTGCCGATGACGTCCGCGTAGACATACGTGACTGCGTTGTGCGTCACCTCGAATGTGAACATCTGTCCTGCGGGGTGGCCGTAATCCTCGCAGAACTCCTTGAAATCGTAGGTTATCTGGCCGTCATACCTTGATTCCGCTTGCATGATTGCTCCACGCTCGTGGCTACAGGCTGATTTGGGCTCGGCACTGACCGTCGTGTTGCATGAGTGCCGGCAGTCTTCGGATTTGATGGCGTCCTCCGATATCCCTGAGGCATCGGAAGGGCACAAATATCCTGCTAATCGGACCCCGCAGCGTCCGCGTCAGCCGCCTTGGAGACGATGCCAGCGGCCCGCTGCACAGTCATGTCTTTCAGGACATGCACGCCTCCGGCGGCCGTGGCCAGCTTCACGGTGCCCTGTTCGTCGTAGATCGCCACAACATGGCGCGCCTGCACTACCACCAAGCCTCCTCCGGCAGCTTCGAAGGTGACCCAGTTCACCTGGTACCACGAGAGATCATGTAGGTGATGTAATCCGCCTGTGTCACGCCGTCGTATGCCATGCTGAACGGCTTCTTCCGAACAGAGGCTGGCTTGCTAACGTCAGGCGATGCAGGTTTCGCCCGTCTCACGCGCTTGGCTGGCTGCAGCGAGGGCTGCCGCACTACCGGCACGCTGAATTCGGTGGCCTGACGGGACGACGCCCCGGACCGCGCTGCCGACCACGATGCGACATCCTTGCGCAGTTGGTCCTTCATCGCGTCCACCTGCCTGTCGGCTTCAACGTCCGGATTATTCGCTTCGTTGGCGGGCGCTATGCTCATCGGTGGTTTCCTTCTTGCTGCTGGTCGCCGGGCGTAGGGGGAGCGAATGAGGCAACATCACTGCCATCGGACCTTGCGGGCGGACTCGACTGCATTGTCGCCGTGATGGCGTAGGCAACCGCCAATGTGATGCAGACCAGCACCACGGCGGTCCGGGCTGCCGGCCACCGACCGGCCGCGCGGCCGGTCCCTCGTGCCGGCCACCGACCGGCCGCACGGCCAGTCCCTCGTGCCGGCCGCGCCGGCAACAAGCCGGTCAGACGAACAGCGATCACAACTGCATCCGGAAGACCCCACAGGCTTCTCGGCATGCCGGCAATCGTTCGAGCGAGGCTATCGGCGGCTTCTGCCTTCGGCAGCTCCGCCAGGCGGTCCGCCTCCCGCCACGGATCGTTGCCCTGACGAGCAAAGATAGACACAACGCTTAATGTCATGCCGTTCGCTTCCGTCCCGACATCAGCAAACAGGAATTCGTTCAGATCCGATCGCTGCAAGGCAGTCACATCGGGCGTTGCCACCAAATTTTCCTAAAATTGTGCGGGAAATCACTGCACAATATAAGCATGATTTAATGTGAATACAAGTCGCGTCGATCTGGCGACGACTGGCTGGGGTGCAACCATTTGTCGTTGACAATCCCGCCGGATTCACCAGCCGCGGCGCCAGCACCGGTAGGGCACAAAATATTTGTGCGGCTTGGACATGCATCTGGCCCGATACCCCGCCATATGCAAGGCATGGCGCGAACAACCTACAATGTTTTTGTCCAGCAGGACGGGGGTTATGGCGTCGCCCTCAGCCAACTCGGTGCGATGGTCCGGACCGCGACTGGCTTCGCAACCGAGGCTGACGCGCGCGAGTGGGTCGAGCAGGATAGGCGGCTAGAGGGGGCCGACAATCCCTTCCGCGAGCGCGATCCCACCATGCCTCATGCGCATTGATGCCCGGCGAGCGCCCAATACGCCGGCGAGGTTGCAGATGGTGCGAGACGGATGTCCGAACCGGGGCGAGGTGCCCTCAGCGGTGATGGACGGTGCGGCGTGGCTGGTGCTCATCCCGATCATCGTCCTGGGTTTGGCGGTTTGGCGCACCAAGCCATAGGGTCGCGATCCTGCAAGATCCTTGCATGGCAACTCCGTCCTTTGGTCTCATGCATCTTCGAATGGTGCCGGCAAACGGCCGGCCTTGAAAATGATCGTGGGTTCTTCGTCGTAATCGCCCGACTCCGCGTCGCCTGACGTGGAGAACGCGACGACACCCGCCTTGGTCGGCGCCAAGCCTTCCGCGGTCCTGCGCGCAGTTTCCGATGACTTGCAGCGGATCGGTATGTCGGCATTCAGTCGGGCACCTTTGCCGGGTCTGAACGCCTGGACGAGAAAGACGGTCTCGCGAGCCATGGAGAATCACTCCTAGCCTTCAATGCCTGCTGCATAGGGCTGCTACGTCGCGATCCGACACGCCGTTCCATCGATCGGTTCGGCCGCAACACCCTGGGCAGCTTCAGGATTTGGACGGACGCGGTACCGGAGGCGTCCGTACAAGCGCCGAATGCGTAGCATTATGGTCGGGTTTCACAGCCTCGGTACCGGAAATCCGGCAGGCAGCCTCGGCCGTCACTTCAGCCGAGATCCGCGCCAGGACTCCTTCGAGACCTGGCGCCGACATTGTGTTCACTTCCTCCGCCGCGCGGCGCAACGCCTCGCGACGCAACAGGCGGGCGGTCATCGCATCGAACTGAGGATCGGGTAGATCCTGATCCACCATCGGACGCTCCTGCGGACGCGTGCCACGCCGTCCGTGTGAAGCTGTGGCACGCGTCGTCGTTCAAGCCGTCAGCGTGATCGGCGCTCAGTAGCCCGGCTCACCCATGCCGCCGGAAGATGATCCGTCGCCGGATGGCTTCTCCTGCCGCTCGGCGACCATCGCCTCGGTGGTGATCATCAGCGAGCCGACCGATGCGGCGTTTTGCAGAGCGCACCGCACGACTTTGGTCGGATCGATGATGCCGGCCTTCACCAGGTCCTTGAACTCGCCGGTCTGCGCGTCAAAGCCCCAGTTGTACTCGTCCCTGTCGAGGATCTTGCCCGAGATCACCGCACCGTCCTCGCCGGCGTTCTCGGCAATCTGGCGCAGCGGCGTCTGCACCGCCTTACGTACAATCTCGATGCCGACGCGCTGATCGTCATTGTCTGCCTTCAGTTTGGCCAGGATCAGTGACGCGCGTGCCAAGGCGACACCACCACCCGGGACGATGCCTTCCTCCACCGCCGCACGGGTCGCATGCAGGCCGTCATCCACACGGTCCTTGCGCTCCTTCACCTCAACCTCGGTGGAGCCGCCGACACGGATGATCGCGACGCCGCCGGCCAACTTCGCCAGCCGCTCCTGCAGCTTCTCGCGGTCGTAGTCCGAGGTGGTTTCCTCGATCTGCGCACGCATCTGCTTGCACCGGGCGACAATGTCCTGCTTCTTGCCGGTGCCTTCGACGATGGTGGTGTTCTCCTTATCGATCAACACCTTCTTCGCCTTGCCGAGCATGTCGAGCGTGACATTCTCCAGCTTGATGCCGAGGTCTTCGCTGATCATCTGGCCGCCTGTGAGCACCGCGATATCCTCCAGCATCGCCTTGCGACGATCGCCAAAGCCAGGCGCCTTCACCGCGGCAACCTTCAGGCCGCCGCGCAGCTTGTTCACCACCAGCGTGGCGAGCGCTTCGCCCTCGACATCCTCGGCGATGATAAGCAGCGGGCGGCTCGATTGCGCCACCGCCTCCAGCAGAGGCAGCAGCGACTGCAGGCCGGAAAGCTTCTTTTCGTGAATCAGGATGTACGGCTGATCCAGCTCGACGTTCATCTTCTCGGCGTTGGTGATGAAATAGGGCGACATGTAGCCGCGGTCGAACTGCATACCCTCGACGACATCGAGTTCGGTCTGCATGCCCTTGGCTTCCTCGACCGTGATGACACCCTCGTTGCCGACCTTCTGCATTGCCTCGGCGATCATGCGGCCGATCTCGGCCTCGCCATTGGCCGAGATTGTGCCGACCTGCGCCGTCTCGGCCTGGGTGGTGATCTTCCTGCTGCGCTTCTTCAGCTCGTCGACCAGCGCGGCAACCGCCTTGTCGACGCCACGCTTCAGATCCATCGGGTTCATGCCGGCGGAGACCGCCCTGGAACCCTCTCGCACGATGGCCTGCGCCAGCACGATCGCCGTCGTTGTGCCATCGCCCGCGATGTCGTTGGTCTTGGACGCGACCTCGCGCACCATCTGCGCGCCCATGTTCTCGAACTTGTCGGCGAGCTCGATCTCCTTGGCGACCGTCACGCCATCCTTGGTGATGCGCGGCGCGCCGTAACTCTTGTCCAGGATCACGTTGCGACCCTTCGGGCCAAGCGTGATCCGTACCGCCTCGGCGAGCGTGTCGATGCCGCGCAGCATGCGTTGGCGGGCATCACCGCCGAACCGAACGTCCTTGGCAGCCATTTGCTTATCCTTCCTGAGATCGATGATGTGGCTGGATCACGTGGCCTTATCCTGCTGGCGGGGACGCCCTCGATGAGGCCGCTCGAGGTCGTCTCCTCGGCATTGCGACGACGGATCACCGATCGCACAGGAGGCCAGGCTTCGCTGCAATTTGCCCCTGAATGTTGCCGCCGATTGGCGTTTGGCAGCCGACGTCAACGCCCGCCGACATGAGGGTATTTCACCAACTTCTCAACATTAGCACTCCTCATGCCGGAGTGCCAGTGCTAAGATTACAGGCCGATGCGATTTTGCTATCCCAGCTTGCTGGCGCGAACCGGAATTCGCGTCCGGCACGTAGCCACTGCGAAAGGTCGGAGTGAACCTTGATTGAAGCCCCAATGGGCGACGCGCGGTTCTTTGCGCGAAGCGGCCCGCATGCGCTTGCGGCCATTGCGACCACGGCGAGGGGCACCGCGCCTGCGATCGAAAGAATGTTCTGTGGGGTCGCGCCGCTGCAATCGGCAGGACCGGACCAGGTCAGCTTTCTCGATAACCGACGCTATGCGGTGGCACTGGAACAGACCATGGCGGGCGCCGTGATCGTGCATCCGGACATGCTGGAGCGAGTCCCGGCTGCAACCATACCGATCATCACAACTGCAGCGTACGAAGGATGGGCTCGCGTCGCTGCGCTGTTCCATCCCGCGCCGCCGCCTTGTCCTGGAGTTCACCGCTCCGCCGTTATCGCCGAGACGGCATGCGTCGATGCGTCTGCCGAAATTGGTCCCTACGTCGTCATCGAGGCTGGCGCGGAGATCGGCCCCGGTTGTCGCGTTGGGCCGTTCGTGTCGATCGGCAAGGGTGTGACGATCGGCGCCGATTGCCGGATCGGTGCTCACGCCAGCCTGAGCCACGCTCTTCTGGGTGCACGCGTCTACATATATCCAGGCGCCCGGATTGGGCAGGAAGGCTTCAGCTTCGCCTCCACCGAGACAGGGTTCCTGAGCATTCCCCAGCTGGGGCGCGTGATCGTGGAAGACGACGTGGAGGTTGGTGCCAATACGACGATCGACAGGGGATCAACCCACGACACCGTCATCGGTGCGGGGTCACGTCTCGATAACCTGGTCCAGATCGGACATAATGTCCGGCTGGGACGCTGCTGTGTCATTGTAGCCCAGGTAGGGATCGCCGGGTCCACGATACTGGAGGACTTCGTTCAGGTCGGGGGCCAGGCAGCAATGGCGGGGCACCTGCGTATTGGCCAGGGTGCGCAGATCGGCGCGCAGGCAGGCGTCATTTCCGATGCGCCTGCGGGTGCGGTGTTGCTGGGCAGTCCCGCGCAGCCGCGAAAGGAATTCTTCCGCCAGGTAGCTACACTGAAGCGCATGGCCCGAAAGCCCCAATGACCGGTTCATGATCCTTGTCGGCATGCGAAGCGCGCTTGCTGTCCAAAGCTCCGCTGATGCCCCGGTTGAAACAGATCCCGCTGGGGGGTTCGCAGATTTTTGGTGTCATCAAGCACGATACATGCCATGTTTAGGCATGGCAGATACTTCCTATCGCGTGGTCCCTCGGGGAAAGAGCGGCTTCGACGTCGAGATGGACAAACCGGGCGGACGCAAGAAGACGGTGCCGGGATTTCGCAGCGAACACGAGGCGAATGCCTGGATCGTCCAGGCCAAGCGCATGATACGGGACGCTGCTCCCTGGACTCCGCTGGCACCACGGAAGCCGGTTTCCAAGGCCATCAGCGAAGCGCCGAATACGCCACCGCCCCCGCAGATGGAGCAGAAGCGGGTTCAGGATGTCCGCAACGGGGCGGCAACACGGCGTGGCCAGGTCAGGGCGATACGCGAACGATAAGGGGCAATGAGCTGACGATCGTCTCGCAAGCGTCGGCCTGACCCGATGTATCTTTCCAGAATATACCCATATCAG
>JBGPND010000013.1:0-51491 GCA_041487355.1 Acetobacteraceae bacterium
GCATTCCACGAGGCGCAACCCGCACTGCTCCGCGCCGTCGGCAAAGGCAAAGGTCGCGGCCGGCAGCCGCGCCGGGTTGGCCATAATCTGCTGTTGCGCCTGAGTGTCCGCAAACAGGACGTGCTGCGCTTCCTGTCCAATCCAGACGTGCCGTTCACCAATAACCTGGCGGAACGGGATGGTCGGATGATGAAACTGCGGCAGAAGATTTCCGGCGGCTTCCGCTCGGAGGGTGGGGCTGCCGACTTCGGCGTCATCCGCTCGCTTCTCTCAACGGCAAAAAAGCAGGGTTGGGATATTCTGCAAACCCTGACCACCAACCCGGTATGCCTGTTCGCAGACCTGCGGGTGGCGTGATCCACCCCGCGGGACCTGGGTAGTTACGACATCTCTATCGGTGAGAAATCGTGACTTCTCTAAATGGCACCGACAGGGGGTGCGCCTTGGCGTATAGTCACCTTGTTCCGGCGGCAGATTAGAATCGGAGGCAGGAAACCATCTTGGTTTGCTCCTCCACCGGCTGAGATCGTGCCGCAGCCCTACCGCCGCTCGCCTCCAAATCCTATCCTCGGCGGCGGGAAGATCCAGAAAAACTCGCCGGCCTGGCCGCTGGATCGCATCGTTTCCCGTGTCAGGAAGTCCGCCTCAGCGGCCAGCGCGGCGCGCGACCACCCCAGGCAGCTCCGCATCTTCAACGACACCGGATCGTAATCGAGCGCGTGCTCCGGCGGCGAGCGAATCATCAGCGCCGATGGCAACACGACGCAATGATAGACGCGCAGCGCGCAGGGCAGCCGCCGCGCACGCTCGAAGTTGCGCCGGAAACTCTCCGGATTATCGCCGGGCAGGCCCATGATGACTTCCACCGCGACATGGGCCACCTCGGTCAGCGCCTGGAGCGTCTCCTCGAAGCGTGCCTCGTCGTATTTCCGCTCAAGCTGCGCCAGCACGTTGGTATCGAACGACTGCAGGCCGACCCCAACATAGGGGTCGTTGATCGTGCGCAGAAAATCCAGATGATCGCGCCGCACCGTCGCCGGATAGACCTCGCAGATCAGGCCGCGGCCGGACAGGAATCCGGTGCGTTCAGCCGCGGCGCGCAGGTTTTGGAAGGCCCCGTTGTTCAGATTCAGGCCGGCATCCGCCAGCAACGCCGCGCCCAGACCCAGCCGGTGCATCGAATCGAACTCAGCGCTGAGGCTTTCGACGCTGCGCACCCGCTTGGGCGATTCCATCGTGCCCCATTCGCAGAACGAGCAGGTGAACGGGCAGCCGCGATAGGTTTGCAGGATGCCCAGCCCCCCCGGCGGGACGAGACCCATGTCATAGGGCGAGGGTAGCAGGTTCAGATCGCCAAGCGGCCGGGCCGGGCTCTCCCGCCACTTCCCATCGACCCGCGCCGCGACGCCAGGCAGCCGCAGCAGTTCGCCCACGGAGCGGTCGCTCAGGGCTACAATGTCCCGGAAGGTCTCCTCGCCTTCGTTGATGACCAGTAGATCGACCGCTTCCGCAACTCCGCGATGCGGTTCATGGTCCAGCATCACCGGCCGGGCGGACGGCCCGCCGAATACGACCAGCCGCCCGGGATCGTCGGCCTTCAGGATGCGGGCGACCTCCAGGAAGAAGGGAAAGGACCACAGGAAACTGGAAAATCCGATGACATCCGGATCGAAGGCGATCACCTGTGCCGCGACCGAGGGCGCGTCGAGTTCGCCGGGTTCGAGATCCCATACCCGCGCGTTCAGGCCGGCCAGACCGGAGGCGCGCAAGGTCGCCTCCACCATGCGCAGGCCCAGATTGGGAATGCGTTGCGGCATGGCCGGGTCATACTGTGGATAACGCGCCAGCAAGCCGACGCGCCGTCCCGGGCGTGGCTGCATCATGCCGGCATTGCGCGGGTGGCCGCTTGCTGTGACGCCGGAAAGGACCACCAGAAGGTGCCCGATTTGCCGCCGGCCGCCTGGGCACGCTGGCTGAGCTCTGCCCGAACCGCCGCGATGTCCGCCGGCGTCCAGCCAAGGCACGAGGCCATGGCCAGGCTGCGCGGATCGAACACCATATTCCATTCCGGCAGGCCACGGGTCATCAGCGCGTCCGGCAGGACCAGGCAGTGATAGGCTCTCACGCCTCCGGGCAGCGACAAAGCGTAGTCGAGCGTCCGGCGAAACCCTTCTGGGGTGTCGCCGGGCAGCCCGAAAATCACCTGGAGTTCGATGGTGGTGACAGCGGCGAGCCGGCGGACCGCGGCCTCGAACCGTGGAGAGTCTGTCGGACGCTGATGCAGCCGCAGCACGTCCGGGTCCACCGATTGCAGGCCGACGCCCAGATAAGCGGGTCCGATTTCCCGCAGGAATTCCAGGTGCTCGTCGCGGATCGCCGAGGGATAGATCTCCGCCCAGAATAGCACGTTCTTCAGTACGCCGGTCTCGGCGGCGGCCTGGCGCAGGTTGCGGAACGCGCGGATATTGAGGTTGAGCCCGGCGTCCAGCAGAAACACCGCGGGCGCCTGGTGCCGCGCGAATTCGCGCATTTCATCGGCGATGTAGTCGGCCGAGAACGTGCCCCGGCCGCGGTCCGTGCCCCACTCGCAGAACCGACAGGACAGCGGACAACCACGGAAGGTCTCCAGATACGCCACGGCGCCGTGCGGCATCAGGCCCAGGCGGAACGGCGAAGGGGTCTGGTCGAGTTCGGCGGAGACCGGAGCCGGCGGCGTGCGGTGCCAGCCTCGGCCGGCCGGCAGAGTAAGGCCAGGAACGCCCTCGAGCGCCGTGCGTGTGAGTTCCGGCAGACGGGCGATATTGCGGAAGATGACTTCACCGTCGCCTTCGACCACCGCATCCAGATAGCTGTTCGGGTCGCGGTAGTAGGGCAGATCGAACACCGCCGCGCGTGCCGAGGGACCACCGAAAACGATGCAACAGTCCGGTCGTCGGCGCTTCACTTCCCGCGCCACAGCCACCAGGCAGTCGGCGGACCAGACAAAGAGGGAAAAGCCCACCAGATCGGGGTTGAATGCGAGGATCTGCTGGACATATTCGGCGACGTCCTCCCGCCCCAGATCGAACAGGCGCACGATGTGATCAGGGCGTTCGGGGTCGGCCACCACGGCTGCCTGGATACGGCGAATGCCATAGCTTGGCATTTGCAACCGCGCGATTTCGTCCCCGTCAGGGAGCGGCGTGAGACATGCCAGAGCGATGCGGCGTGTCGGCAAGATGCGTTCCATCATCCTGAAAGGCATTGGCGCGCAATGTCCGCGACGGTAACACGCGAGGCGCGTGTACCGGGCGAAGACAATGTTGCAGACAAGGCCATCCACGCGAGCCATGGCCGCTGTTGCTTGACCGCGATTATGACCGGGTCCTATCGTCGCTGGCAAGAACGCGCGCGAGATGCGGAGCGAGTGATGTCGTCCTTCTTCCGCCATATCATCATCGAAGCGGCGGATGCGGCACACCACGCGGACGCAATCCGGCGGCTTCGGCGGGAGGAATTCGAAGGTATCATCCTGCGCCACGTCTACGATGCCGATGAATGCGCGCGGCTCTGCGCACGGCTGGAGACCGGGCAGCATGGTTTGATCCGGACCGAGTTCCCCGCACCGTTCCGCGCATACTTCCTCGGCGTGAATTTGAACCTGGCGCCGGCGGACCTCACCGGCTATTTCGAGGCGGCACAGATTTTCCGAACGCGGCTCGAGCGGCTGTTCAGCGGCTGCATCGAACTGGAAACGCGGGTAACCGGGCTGCTCGCATCGCTCGACGCCGGCCGCTGCTACCGCGCTGCCCCCGGGCCGCGACCAGGGGCGGACCACATGTTCACCACCCTGCGCGCGCATCTGCCTGGCGGCTTCATTCCGCAGCACTTCGACAATGAGCAGGCTTCGCGCGAGAGCTACCGGCTGATCATGCCGCACATCAACGCGGATCTTTATTCCTTCGTGCTGGCGTTCTCCCGCGCCGAGGCCGGTGGGGCGCTCGAAATCTTCAACCTGAAGCACGGAGGCCGACGCTTTCGGATGGTCGACGGCGACGAAAATGCCTCGCATCTCAACCTCGACGGGGTGGAGAGCGTCAGCTTCAGGTTGGAACCTGGCGACATGATCGTGTTCAACTCAGGGCGCTATCTTCACAGGGTCACGCCGGTGGTCGGCGCCACCACCCGCTGGACCGCGTGCAGCTTCATATCGGAAAGTCGGGCGGGTGAGGCCTGGTGCTGGGGCTGACCATGCGCCCGCAGCCTCCGCCATATTTCGATGGACTGATCGCGGCGTACCGAGCCGGCCATGTGGGGCGCGACGTCCATCTTGGCTATTGGGACACGCCGCCCAGCCTGGGAACAAACTGCGCGCCAGACGAGTTCGAGGCGGCGCAGGCTCGCCTCACGGAGCGGATGATCGGCCTTGCACCATTGCTATCCGGCCAGTCAGTGCTGGATGTTGGCTGCGGGTTCGGCGGCACGCTGGCCATGATCAATGCACGGCTGGACAGGATGTCGCTGACCGGCGCGAACATCGACCGGCGTCAGTTGGAATTGTGCCGTGGCATCGCGCCGCGTACCGGCAATGCACTGACCCTGGTCGAGGCAGATGCATGCGCCCTGCCCTTCTCCGACGCCGCCTTCGACCAAGTGGTCTGTGTCGAAGCGATGTTCCATTTCCGGTCGCGCCAGGCATTCCTGGCCGAGGCGGCACGCCTGCTTCGGCGGGACGGCAGCCTGACGATCTCCGACATCCTGCTGCGGCAACCAGGCGCTTCCGCACCATGGGACGTCGCACTGCTGGAGGCCGTGATCCGGCATGACTATGGTCCCTGGCCCCAACTTTGGATTGAGCTGCCGCAGCTCCGGCAATGCGCGGCAGCCGAGGGTCTCGATCTGACCGTCAGCCAGGATTGGACCGCGGCGACGCTGCCGAGTTACCGCATCGTGGCGCCCGACGACACGCCCGATCCCCACCGCCAGCCGAACGCCGGAGAGCTGTTCCGCTGGCTGCACATGCACGGCTGGCTCAACTATCAGGCGTTGGCGTTCCGACGGCGATAGCGGGCGCGCCATGCCCCTCACTGTCGCGGAATATCTTCAGTTCGTCGCCAATTCGGCGCAGCACGCTCTGCCAGTCGCCGGCCGCAGGTTGGCGGAACAGGCGCAAGGTCGGATACCAGGGGCTGTCCTCGCGGTTCAGCATCCACCGCCAGTCAGGCGCGAAGGGCAGCAATCCCCATACCGGACGCCCCATCGCGCCTGCCAGATGGAGGACCGCGGTATCGACGGAGATGACGAGATCCATGTGAGCGACGAGTGCCGCGGTGTCGCAGAAATCCCTCAGATCGGCACCAAAGAATTCGATGCCCCTGTGCATGGCAAACGCCGGAACGTCACGCGAGCGCAGCTCCCTTTGCAGGCAGTAGAATTGAGGCCCAAGCGACACGAGCGAGTCCAGCAGATCAAGCGGAATGGAGCGATGGCGATCGTCCTTGTGGTCGAGATTGCCGGACCAGGCGATACCGATCCTCAGGCCGCGTTTCTCTCCGAGCCTGGTTCGCCATTCCGCCATGCGGTTGGCAGGCGGACGGATATACGGGACGTTGCGCGGGACCGTATCGAGCCGTGTGCCGAACGCGAGAGGCAGGCTGAGCAGCGGACAGTGCGTATCGAAGATCGGCTTTGCATCGGCCCTGTCGAAGACACGGCTCACGCCTTCGATATTTGCCAGCAACCCGCTCAGCAGCGGGCTGACGCCCAGCAGGACCGTCGCACCCTGAGCGGCGATGAGTGGAATATAACGGCAGAACTGGATGGTATCCCCGTGACCCTGCTCGCCGTACAGCAGGATCGTCTGTCCATCCAGCTTCTCCTGCCCGAGCCAGAGCGGCTGTTCGAATCTGCGCCGGTATCCTGACATTCCCGTCAACGTCCAACGCCATTCGTATTCCTTCCAGCCAAGCTCGAAGTTGCCATCCAGCAGCAGGCATGCCGCACGATTGAATCGTGCCGGCCCGTCGTCGGGAGCGAATTCCATCGCTGCCTCGAAATGCGTCAGCGCCTCCGGAATGCGGCCGAGAATTCGGAAACTGTGGCCAAGACTGGCATGGGCTCCCGCATTGCCAGGGTCATGCACAAGCGCCTGTTTCGCCGAGGCGATCGCCTCTTCGATCCGGCCGAGATTGCGCAATGCCGCGCCTCGGTTGGCAAGGGCCCCGGCGGAACGAGGGCGGAGGGCCAATGCCTTGTCATAGCTGCGCAGCGCCTCAATGTGCTCGTCAAGCTCCTGCAGCGCTATTCCCCGATGGTTCCAGACATTGGCATCATCCGGTCGCAGCGCGATCGCTTCGTCATAAGCGGCCACGGCCTCGGCGTGGCGCCCCAGAAATCGCAGCGTGTCGCCTCGGAAGAAATGTGCCTCTGCGGAAAGCAATGATCCTTGCAGTATCTTCAGCGTGTTCGCATGGGATGAGCGTGCGTCGGCGGAATCCGGCGCGAGCGTCAACGCCTGGTCGTAGCAGGCGAGGGCTTCGTCATAGCGCTCGAGCCGAGCCAATATGCTGCCTTTGGCAATCAGTGCCTCCGGAAATGCCGGCTTCGCAGCCAGGGCGAGATCGTAACCCTTGATGGCTTCCTCATGCCGATCGAGGTCCGCGAGGATCAGGCCGCGCGTGTGCAGTGCGTCGATCGATGTCGGATCGAGACGCAGCACCCGATCGTAGCTTTCGAGTGCCTCCTGCTCGCGTCCTATCGCCCGCAGCGCATGGCTATTGTTCAGCAGCGCATCGACATAGTCAGGCCGCAGGGCAAGCGCACGGGCGAAACTTGCAATTGCCGCCACGTGTTCGCCGAGCCACGCCAACGCCACGCCGCGCCCATTATGCGCCTCAGCGAAATCAGGCGACAGCAGGATGGCGCGATCATGACACCGCAGCGCCTCGTGATGGCGTCCGACAGCATTCAACACGACACCGCGGCCACAGGCAGCCCTGGCATGAGCCGGTTTCAATTCCAGCGCACGCTCGTAATTGGACAGAGCCTCGTCGTTGCGGTTTAGCAACTGTAGTGCATCGCCGCGATTGGCCAACGCATCCGCGTACTCGGGACGCGACTCCAATGCGGTATCCAGACTTGTCAGCGCATCCTGATAGCGACCGAGATCGATCAGTACGCGGCCTCGCGTGTTCCACGCCTCGCTGAACCCCGGTGCGAGACCTACCGCACGGTCAAGGCTGTCCAGCGCCTCCGCCGGTCGGGCCACCCGGCTGAACGCAATCGCCTGATCGTGCAGGATAGGTGCCAAATCGGGTGCGAGCGCGTGTGCCCTGGCAAACAGATCAAGGGCATCGTCGATCCGTCCGAGACGGGCGATGATAACGCCAAAAAGATGCCAGAGCCGCGCGTCGTTCGGGATCTTCGCCAGTAGATCGCGGGCCAGGACCTCGGCCTGGGAAAGGCGGCCAGCTCTGAAATTCTCCAGGCAAAGTCTGTAGGATTCCGCCGGTGTCATTCTCCCCGCCCGGAAAATGCGAGCACCTGATCGAGCCGCCGGTCGGTCTTGAGATTCTGCACCCGCGCCGCTGCGCCGCGCTTCTCCGCGGAACGCTGCGCAATCCATTTCAGTACCCCGAAGATGAAACCAGGGACCCAGGCTCCTGCTGCGACCAGCTTGCGGATGAAGCTCGTCGCGCGGGCAGCGTAAACCGTGTAGATCTCATCTTCCAGTGAGACAATCGCCTCGCAGCTCCCGCGGTCACCCTGCCGCGCGCAGCGTCCGAACAACTGGCGATCGATGCGTCGGGACTCGTGGTACTCCGTAAGCATTACATGCAGCCCCCCGAGCGGTGCGACGCCCGGTCCCAGACGGATGTCGGTGCCGCGACCGGCCATGTTGGTCGCCACGGTGACGCGCGCGGGCTCGCCAGCCTGGGACACTATGTCGGCCTCAGTGTCGTCCTGCTTGGCGTTCAGCAATGCATGGTCGATGCCACGCGCATTGAGTATCGCGCTGATTTCTTCGGATGCGCCAACGGATCGTGTGCCGATCAGCACGGGGCGGTCTTCGCGCATTGCGAGCTGCTCGACCCGATCTGCCACAAGCCGCCACTTGTCCGCCTGCGTGACACAGATCCGCGGCGGATGATAGCGGCGCTGGGATGGCCGATGCAGCGGAATGCGGACGACATCGAGGCCATAGACCGACCTGATCTCTCGCGCGACCTCACGTGCCGTGCCGGTCATGCCCGACAGCCGGACGTAGCGACGGAACAGCCGCTGATAGGTCAGGCGCGCCAATGTTTCGCGCCGCTCGGTCGGTTCGCAGCCCTCCTTCACCTCGATGAGCTGGTGCAGCCCACGTTCCCAGGACCGATCCGGCATCACGCGGCCTGTCGATTCATCGACGATCTGCACCGTCCCATCCGCGACAACATATTGCTGATCGCGCTTGAACAAAATCTGCGCGGTCAACGCCTGCGTCACGAGTTCCTCGCGGGCGCGGGTCGATGTCCATACGCCGCCAAGGTTGGCACACAGCGCGGCGATGCTGGCACGTCCGCTGTCTTCCAGCGTAATGCTGCGTTCGGCCAGCTCGATCCGAAAATCGTCGCCCGGCGTCAGGCCGCTCGCGATCGCAAGCGCCTGTTCGCACTGCTCTTTCTCGTCGAGCGATCCCGTCGTTGCGGACAGGATCAGCGGCGTGCGGGCTTCATCGATGAACACGCTGTCGGCTTCGTCGACGATGCCGAAATGCAGTCCCCGCAGGACCAGTTCGCTGTCGCGCGCCGCACCGCCCCGCAGCCGCTCGATCGCGAGGTGCAACCGGCTGCTGCGTTGGCTCAGCGCGACGCCGTCGCGCAGATAGTCGAATGCCAGCTCCTTGTTGGTGCAGTATGCAATCGATTTCGCATAGGCCTGCTGCCGATCCGGACGCGGCATACCCTGAATAACCGCGCCGACGCTCAGACCGAGGAACTCATAGAGCGGCCGCATTTCCTGCGCGTCACGTTCGGCGAGATAGTCGTTCACCGTGATCACGTGAACCGGGTAACCGGCCAACGCCACCGTGCTGGCCGGCAGCGTCGCGGCGAATGTCTTGCCTTCACCCGTCGCCATCTCGACCAGCCGGCCCCGCAGCAGGGCCCATCCGGCCATCAACTGCGACTCATAGTGGCGATATCCCATGGTCCGGGATGCCGCCTCCATGATCAGAGCAAAGCACTCGCCGACCAGCGGCGTTGCGAACCCGTCCTGCCGCAGCCGCAAGCGCATCCCCCGCGCCGCGGCGGCCAGTACAGAGTCGCTGGCCGCACGCATTGTGCGTTCATGCTGCTGGACCTGCGGCACGATCGCCCGCAGCGACCGCGCTGGATCGCGAACCATGGCGCGCAGCGGCCTGATGGTCGACGCCAACAGGAATTCGGCGGCGCGGTCATGCAATCCAGGCAGACGATCCGAGCGCTCAGCGTAAGGCCTGCCGGCTGCGAGTTCCGCTCCGGCCGACAGAATTGACGCCTTAGACACTGAACCGCGAGAGGAAGAGGAGCCGAACAGCGCGGTACCACTGCACAGAGAGCGGCTCCTCCTCATGTTCGAACCGCACATATACCCGCTGACCAAATTGGTTGATCGGGCCGCTGTCGATGAGCTCCACATCGAACTGAAACATGCGCTGCAGCGCCTTGGCGCCCTTGGTCTCACGCGGATCGGTGGCTATCTCTCCGCCACCGTCGGTCGCGAGCGCACGACTGGGCAAAAATTCCTCGCCACCAGGCACGGCGCGGATGATCCGCCCCTTGATGCTAGTGTCCGGCCTGTCCACCATACGGACCCGCACGCGATCCGTGGCCTCCCGCACCCGGTCGATCGCATCCTGCGGCACGACAACACGTGCCAACGTCTCGCCACTGCCGATGACGTAGGCCAGAAGGTCGCCCTTCTTGTAGTACCTGCCGAACATGTCGCCCATCTGCGGAGCGATGAAGATCCCGTCTGTGTTGGCGCGGACGATCGCCTCTGAGGCACGCTGCCGTATCATCGCAAGCGCGGCCCTTTCCTGCGTCAGTTTATCCTGCGCCATCTGGGCCTTGGCCCGATCGGACACGATCTCGGCTGCGTAGGTTGCCTCCCACTCGTCCACCCGCGCCTGAGCGATCCGAAGCTGTGCGTCCAACAGCGGATCGCTGCATTTTATCAATGCATCGCCCTTCGCGACCCGGCTGCCAGGCTGCACCAGAAATTCGACGAGGAAGCTGTTGGCGCCGGCACGAACCAGCGACTGCTCCGACAACCAGACGACGCCTTCAGCATAGGTATGATAGGGGACCGGCACGAACAGCAATAACGCGACGACGGCCCACACGATCCCCAGACTGATCGCGATGGCACGCGATCGCCGGCGGCGCAGACGGGGACTGTTGGTCAGATGCCGGATGCCTCGGATGATCGGCAGGACCGCCATGGCGAAAACTGCCCACATCGCCAGCACGACTCCGATGACGAAGAAGCGGCCCGCGATGAACAGCGCGATGAACACCGTCACCAGAACGCGGTAGACCGACGCCGCCGCTCCGTAGAACACGAACCACGCCTTCTCCGAGCGGGACGCATCGGGCGGGTCCATGTCACGGACGCCCAACAGATAGCGCTCGAACAAGTAAGACCAGTAGCGAAGCGATCGCGCCGCCAGATTCGGTATCTCGGTCAGGTCGGCCAGAATGTAATACGCGTCGTAGCGCAGCAGCGGATTTCCGTTGAAGATCAATGTTGAGACGCCGGCTATCACCATCACGTTGTACAAACCGGCGCGCACGATGCCTGGCTCGACCAGCAGCCACAGGTAAAATGCCAGGGCTGCGATGAACAGTTCGACCGCCACGCCGGCGGCACCGACCATCGCCCGCTTGTATTTCGACCTGAACGTAGTTGCGGCAGAAGCCTCGACATACGGCACTGGCAGCAGGACCAGCAGAATGACCCCTAGATCATGCACCTCGCCCCCGCCGGCCTTGGTCGCCGTGGCATGTCCCATCTCATGGAATGCCTTGAGGATCGGAAACACCATGTAGAGAGCAAACAGATTGTCGACCGCCAGCACGCGATCGCTGAAGTTGTGGCTCAGTTCCGGCCAGTGCGGCAGGATCAGGAAGATCGCCGGCAGCACCACGACCAGCCAGAGCATGGCCCCCCAACGGCTCCAGATCAGACTGATCAGCCCCGGAAAGCGGTTCAGGAGCGCATCGGGGTCCCACAGCGGAATCCGGATCGCCATCGGATTTCCAAACGACCGGCGATTGCGCGCCCGCACTTCCCGCTCACCGCGAGCGAACAGTTCCGCCACGTCCGGCGTGACGTCGCTCTGCAGCAGGTCGGCGGCGTGGAGCTGACCCAGAAGGTGGATCATCTCGTCCTGGGTCGGCGCATTCTCCCCGAGATGCTTGTTCGCGATTTCCCACAATTCGCCAACGCTTCGGTTTCCGTCCATCAGCGCGATGACAAGACGCGCCGACGGGGTGAAACGGTTGATACGGCCTGACGCCGGATCCTGCAGCAGGTACCAAACGCGCGACCGATAACGGTGCCGATGCAGGCGGGCATGCGAGCGCAGCTTCGGCTTGAGATCGGCGACCCGGTACCAAAGGCTGCTCAGCAGTGGCGTTGGCATCGCACCGCGTCCTGCCGCGTATCCCGCGCCGTCACGGGAGTTCTTTCCATGCCCAGGACCTCAGCCAATCAACCAGGCTGTGCGTCCATATCCAGATCAGTTTCCGATCGCCGATGGTAACCTTGCCAACACCTTCCATTCCCGGGCGCACGCGATCGGACGGTGTCTCCAGATGCGCCTCCACGCGGAAGTAATTGCGCCCCTCCTGCTGCGTCGATACCGGCGTAATCTGCTGGACCGAGAAGTCCATACGCTGGTCCGACAGGCCGGACAGTGTCAGTTCACCGGTCTGGCCGATATCGAGGATGGCGATGTCGCGTTCATCGACCTCGAGTATCAAGCGATAGGCGTCCAACGGCGCGATCTGGAAGAGGAGCTTGCCCTGCTCGACCGGCGTGCCGAGCAATTGGCTCAAATCACCCGAAACGACGACACCCTCGAACGGTGCGAGCAGCGTTGCCCGCGACAGCTTGTCGCTGATCAGCGCGATCTGCGCCTCGGTCTGCGCGACCTGTGCCGCAAGCACCATCATCGATCCGCGATCCTGCACCGCCAGCGCCTGGCGATGCTTTCGCTGCGTCTGCTCCCGCTCCGAAATCAACCGCGTGTATTCCAGCTTCAGATCGCGGTCGTCCAGGCGACACAGAACCTGACCATTCTGCACGGTATCACCGGCGCGGACAAAGCTCTGGGCGATATGGCCGTCGAACGGCGCGACCGCGGCGCGCTGCACAGCGCCTTCGACAACCGTCTTCGCCGCCACCCGATAGGTGCCGTTCACGACGGAGAAGAAGACCACAATGCCAACGGCGATTAGTGCGACCAATTTGACGCCTGGATGGCGAGGTCCGAACAGGATCTGCGCCTTGTCCCGGATCCCTTCGCGCAATCGCCGCACTGTGCCGCGTTCGTTGTCGCGCTTCAGCGCAAGGATCGGACCGAGCAAGCCAGCGACGGTCTTGCAAAGCTCGACCATCTCTTTGTCAAAGATGTCGCCGCTGCCGCGCTCAAGCGTCAGCGCGCCGAATACCTGACCATCTTCCAGCAGCGGCACCGAACAGACGGCGACATCCTTCAATTCGCGCGCAAGTTCGGCGTGCGCGACTGCACCGAGTTCGTCATCGTCGCGCGGCGGGTACACCAGTGTCGCATCCAGATCGAGCACTTCGTCCATCGCGTCGCCAATGAGCCGGACGAGGCTCATCTTCGCGTCGAACGTGGCTGTGTGCGAAATGGCCTCGATCTCGATGCTGCCCGACTTCTCGAAGCCGATGCTGACACGGTCGCATTTCAGCCGCGCGGACAGTTCGTTGACCACCGCCAGCGTCGAGGGCACCAGACGACGCTCCTGGACAGCGGTCGCGACAATATCCATCGCCAGTGCCAGCCGCGCATTGCTCGCTTCCTTCTCCTCCAGTTCGCGCTGGCGGAACTGGTCGACAAGCCAGGCGCTGGCCCAATGCAATAGGCGCAGGGCGCGCTGCAGAGCGATTTCCGGGCCAGGCGCAACATCGAGAACCACCGCGCCGTGGAGAACACCGGACACTTCGATCGGGTATCCGATATGGGACGGCTGGTCGCGCCCGGGCGGTGAGGTTCCGTCAGCAGCTGCAACGACCCCGCGCCGCTCGCTCAGCGCCCGTTCCGCCGCTGGGCTGAGATACTGCAGGTCGCGCGACGCGTCCGGCCACATCGCTGCCGGGACAAATGCGCCATCCTGATCGGGCCCGAGAAGCAGCAGCGCACCGTTCACGCGGTCGATCTGGGTGCACAGGATGGCGAGCCAGCTGGAATAGAATTCCGTCCGGTCACGCGCCGCCGAGAACCGAGCCCATGCGACTGACTCGGCGCGCGCCAGATCCTCGGTCGCCAACGCGAAAATCGACGCGGTGGAGGCCATCAGGCATCACCCGCCAGGCACATCCATCAATGGACTTGCGCGGACCCGTTGCCGCCAGCCGCGACAGGATGCTCGTGCGGCAGTGGTTCAGCCGGCTGCTCAGCATTCTTCTGCAGGACGAGTTCCAGACGGTCGCGCAGCCCGTCGAAGTTCCGCATCGACTGAAGGTGGAGATAGAGCAGTTCAAGCTCGTCGGTCTTGGCGAGCTCCGCGAGCTTGTCGCCGGGGAGCGCCTTCAGCTTTTCCCGGTTGACCGCCATGAAGCCGCCCAGAGACAGCCGTCGGCCGGTTTCGACCGTGACCTGAGCCTGCATTGGCTCCAGCAGATCCAGCTCCCGGATCTTGTTGCAGAACCGTTGGGTTCGCATGAATTGGGCTTGGTATTCCTGAAGGAACTTCAGCACGTTGGCGACATAGGGGGATGGGTTGCCATCCTCCGCGAACAGCCGCTGTCCACGCCCTTCCTGGTTGAAGCCGGGAAACCCCTCATCGACGCAGAGCAGGAAGCGGTCGTCGGACCGCGAGAACACAAAGGGATAGCGGCGAACGAAGGCCGGGATGTATTTGGCACCCCAGTTGTCGTCCTTCGCCAGGAACAGGTTCTCGTTCCCGCGAACACCAAGAATCACTGCCGGAATCACCTCGCCCTCTGGGCCCGCAAATACAATGGCATACTCGCCAGCGGCCTGAGGAAACTCGACCGCCATCAAGGGCACCGAGTTGACCTCTCCGCTGAACGCATAATTCGCGCCGATTTCAACCGACCAGTCACCGTGCCTGGCCCGTGAAACCGGGACCGCCGCTTTGTAAATCAGAAGCTGAGTCATTAACGAACCTTCTCCCTACACACCCTTACTTTATAGCCCAACTCCATGGCCCAAGGCACGAAATGTCTCGCAGGTTGCTAAATCCGAGACGAAACCCCGGGCACCGGCACCTTGATACGGATGCCCGCATTCGGATTGCGCTTGGTGCCGTCCTGACCGAGATCGTTGATAAAGCTGTCCAGCCAGTCCTGGATGCCAAAAGCGTTCTCGAATGCCACGCCGGCGGCCGTGCTCGTGAAAGACCCGGTGATCGGGGTGCCCATGAAAGTCCCGACGACAGAGGCCGCATCCGCGCCTTTGCTCCAGTGGATGACGGGTGCTGCCGGGCTCAGTGAAGGCATTGAATTGGAAACCGGCAAACGGCGAACACCCGCCTGCAGGATCATGCCCGTGACATCCTGGCCAAGGTCCTCCGGGAAGCCCATGGCGTTGCCCATCTCGTGCAGCACCGTGGTCAACACATCCATCCGCCCAGAAGCCGGGCCGGTATTCTTGGCAACGAAAACGCCGGGCGACAGCAGTCCGGAGAACTCGTTGTTGTCTGCCGGCGTCCGGTCGATGAACCAGCCCCAGCCTGATGCGTTGCTGTCGATCAGGATCTCGTTGCCGATCGTCACGCCAAGCAAGCCTTCGGGCAGGTTGCCGACTTCGACGGTGACGCTGTTCAGCGCGGTGAGGCGGGCGTCGTTAGGGCCGAGCGCGTCGGTCCAGAGTTGCACCGCCTCTGCGACAATCGGTGCCAGCTCGCTGTCCGTGAGAGGTGCGCCGGTACCCGTGGAGGTCGGTGCCGGCCCCGCTTCCATCTGCCAGATCGGCAACGTGCCGGCCGACAGGTTCACGTCGAAGCTGCCTTGCAGGTTCCCCGGCTGCGGATCGCGCGGACCGCCATGCTGATCGTTCCAGGCCGCGTCACCCTGTACGACCTCACCCAGCTCGCCAAACGGCTCACCGCTACGCGCCGGGTCCCCCCCGTGCTGCGCGGCCAAAGTCTGGTCGGCACCATCGCTCTTGGCTACGGCCAGCAGGAACGCCTGGTTGGCCGGCGACGGTGAGCGAATGACACCGGCGCCACCAAATTTGGAGAACGGCACCAGGTAGCTGTTGAACTCACCAGTCCAATCGACGAGCCGGTCACCTTCCGTGTTTGAAATCAGCACATCCCGCCCGGCACCGCCGTACGCCAGGTCCTCGTAGGACGGGTTGGTGTCGGTTCCGTTGTTAAGCCCACCGTTGGTGTTCAGATTGTCGTCGGCATTGAGCAGATCGTCACCCCAACCGCCGAACAACTGGTCACGGCCGGTGCCGCCAACCGCCCAGTCATTGCCGAGATCGCCGAAGATCCGATCGTCGCCGTCGGTCGGCACGCCGACATAGGTCGATTGACCCGCGATCCAGTGCGTGTCGATCGGCCCCTCGGTCTGGTCGAAGTTGAGGATCCAGTTGAAGCCGCTACCGGTCTTCGACAGCCCTCCCGTTGCGGTCAGCAGGATCTTCCGCAGCGGATCGTTCGCATCGTAAAGCGCGAACTTCGTGGTCAACGGATTGTAGCCCAGCGGATTGCCGGGATTGAAGGGATGCGCAAAGTCGCTCTCCGTGATCGTTCCTATCTGCGCTCCGGTCGAGTTGTTGTAGTTGGTGACATAGGACACCGTGGGCGCCTCGGCGCCCGAGATCGCATCGTCGCCCGCTCCACCGTGGATCGAGTCGTTGCCCTGGCCACCATAGATGATGTCGTTGGCATTGACGGGGCGGAACAGTGTGTTTTGCGCTGCCGCCGGGTCGAGATTGTCCGGCGTCAGGTCGGCGGTATAGGTCAACATCCCGCTGACATTGGTGGTCGCGATCAGGAAGTTCGGTCCGTCGCTGACCACCAGGTTGAGCTGCGCCGCCGGGATCGCCGCGATCCCATACAGCGGCTCACCCGCCGAGCCGTCGCGGCTGGCGAAGATGAGACCATCGTCGCCCAGGATACCGTCATCGCCTGTGCCGCCAGAAATCCAGTCGGCTCCGTAGCCGCCGATGATGGAGTCGTTCTGGGCATCGCCGAACAGCACGTCGTTGCCGACCTGGCCAAAGATGAAGTCGTCGCCTTTCTCGCCATGGATCTCATCCGCGGCGCCAATGTTGGTGGCCGCACTCGCCGCGTTGAAGTCAGCCCCGCCCGGCGTGTAGTCGAGCATCTGGGCACCACGCACCACGATCTTCGCCGACGCGCTGTAGTTGTCGTAGTTGAAGCTGACGTAGTGGTCGGTGGCATCCACGATCCGGTAGATGTCGCCGTTGTCGCCGAGGATCATGTCGGCGTCGTTGGCATGACCGGCGGCGGACGCATCGCCGGTGTCGTTGCGTCCGATCGCGGTTCCGGAGCCGCCGAAGATCATGTCGGAACCGTCGGACCGCAGGTTGGCGGTGGTCAGACTGAATAGGTTGGAGCTGCCCCCGATGATGTCATCCTGGCCCTGGTTGCCGAAGATCGTGTCGTTGCCACCATTGCCTTCGATGTAGTCGCTGCCGTCCGTCGCGGCATCGAACGACGGATTGATCATCAGCGCGTTGCTGCCGTCGCGAACCGCGGATACCCGCGCGTTGCCCGTCAGCGAGGTGTCGATCGACCCGTCGCCCTGGATGACGTCGTTGCCAAGCTGGCCGAAAATCTGGTCGTCGCCCCCGCCGCCGGCAATATAGTCGCTGCCATAGAGGTTGGCCGCCGTTCCGGTCGCCATGTCCAGCAGCGTGATCTTGAAGTCGGCCCACAGGGCGGGCCCGTTCGGATCCTGCATCTGCGTGGCACCGTTGATCAGGACCTGCCCGGCCGTCGCGACCGCGGTGCTGTAAAGCTGCGTTCCGGTCAGTGTTCGGAAGCGCGGGTTGGTCAGGATGCCCAGGTTGGTGGTGCGATCCAGGCTGACGTTGTCGCCAAACACCAGATCCTTGCCCAGGCCGCCGTCGACGGCATCGTTTCCGGTGCCGCCGGCGAGCACATCGTCACCGCCCTGGCCATAGATCGTGTCGTTGCCGCCCAGGCTGTCGTTGTTGGTCGTGACGAAGACCACCACGCCAGACGCCGCGAGCGTCGCGCTGCCATTGTCGCCGAGCACGATGTCGTTGCCGTTACCGGCGAAGATCGTGTCGTTGCCGAAGCCGCCGAGGATCAGGTCCTGGCCGAGACCGGTGGTAATCGTGTCGTCGCCGCCAGCACTCGGATCGAGTGTCTGCACCGTCACCAGGGTACCCGCCGTGTAGCTGAGGCTGCCGTCGTCGCCGATGACGATGTTGTTGCCATCTCCCGCGTTGACGGTATCGCTGCCAACACCGCCAAGCACGACGTCGTTGCCGCTGCCGGTGGTGATGCTGTCGTCCCCGCCGTAGGCGACATCGGTAGTCGTGATGGACGACAGCACGCCCGCCGGCTGGCACTGGACCTGACCGTTGTCACCCAGGACGATGTTGCTGCCGTCACCGCCGTTGATGATGTCAGCGCCGGTGCCGCCGAGGATGACGTCGTTGCCTGCCCCAGTCGTGATAGTGTCGGCGCCGCCAAACGTATCGGCATTGGTCTGGATGAACAACAGCACGCCCGGCACGGAGTAACTGACCTCGCCGTTGTCGCCGATGACGATGTTGTCGCCCGACATGTCGGTTATTGTGTCGCCGCCCATGCCGCCCAGGATCAGGTCATTCCCGATTCCGCCATCGAGCACATCGGCCACACCAAGGCTGGGCAGCGTCGTCATCACGTCCGTGACCTGGCCAGTCGTCAGGATACGGTTGGTTCCGGCCGTCTGCGCGATGATCCCGTGATCACCGATGATGATGTCCGCCCCGTCGCCGCCATAGATCGTGTCGGCCCCGGCGGTCAGCACATCATGGGTCGCTGTGTCGTCGCCGCCAGCGGCGACGTTCACAACTGTCAGGATCTGGGTCGACAGACTCAGGCGCGTTGACAGGTCGATGTTGAAGCCGTCATCGCCATAAATGTTGTCGTTGCCACCGTTGCCGTAGATCAGGTCGTTGCCGGAACCGCCAGCGATCCAGTCATTACCCGCGCCGCCCTTGATCGTATCGTTCCCGGCGCCGCCATACAGGGTGACCGACTGGGTCGCATTGCTGGCGTCGAGCGTATCGTTGCCCGGGTTGGCGAACTCGCGCGCATGGCCTGTGAGATGGCCGGTGGTCGAATTGTAGAACGATCCATCCTGGCTGGTGTCGCCGAACAGGATCAGCGGGGAACCCGCACCGCCGCCGCCATTGGCCACCAGCGTGTCGTTGCCGCCGCCACCCTGCACCGCCGTGATCATGTCGGCGATCGTGTTGTTGACGGTAAACGAGTCGTTGCCCGAGCCTAGCATCACGTCGGCGACCTCGACGCCATGGAAGGTGATGCCGCCACCGAAGGTCCGGACGTCCGGCTGCCCCGGCGTGCCGAAATCGAGCAGCAGGTTGCCGCCCATGTTCAGGCCGGAAACGTTGCCGTATTCCGCCAGGTTGATGCTGTTGGTCGGAACCTCGTACTCCGCCGCCAGACCATCGGCGTAGATCGCGTTGCCCAGCGTCCCGCTGTCGTTTGACACGCTGCCGTCGTTGAACACGTTCAGCGTATCGGTCTGCATGTTCTCGTTGCTGACCACTGCGACCACCGGCAGCGGCACATCGGCCTCGGTCGGCAGCATCACCGCCGGCTTGATCGTACGGTCCTTGGCCGGGATCACGCCGCCTTCGATGATCAGCGGACCTTGGATGAGCGATGTGGTGTGCGGCTGCGCCGGGAACACCTGCACCGGATTGACGCTCTGGCTGTTCGGCGCCGGGTTCTGCGCCACCAGGACCGTGAACGGAATGTTCCAGTCGGCCGCGGTGAACGTCACCGTCGGTACGCCGCCGATTGTCGCGAACCGGAGGGGCAACTGACCCGCCGGGTCGGCTGACACGATCGTCTGGCCGTCAGTCAGGATGCTGACCGCGACCGGAGCGGTCGGCGCCCGGGTGAGCTGCAGCGTATAGGTGTCGGTCTGTGTCGACGACACCAGCGTGGAACCGTTGCTCTGGGTGACCAGCACACCGGCGGCATCATTGTCGCGGACATCCACCTTGACCTGCGAGGTCTCGGCCACCGCACTGTAAACCCCGCTCGGCTGGTCGCTGGTGACGCTGAGGAAGATGCTGCTCTGGACCGGGTTTTCCACCACAGCGTCGTCGACCGCGGTTACCTGCACCACGAACGGGACGTTCCAATTCGACGCATCGAATGTGATGGTCTGGTTCACCGCGCTGAACTGCGCGGCCTGCCCGACCAACGCGTTCGACAGCGACACCTGGGCCGGATCGCTGGCCAGATGCACCGTCACGGTCTCGCCTACGGCCGGCGCCTTGGTCAGCGCGACTGTGTAAGTGTCGGTCGCCCCGCCCTCGACCACCTGCGTGCCGTTCCCGGTTTCCTTCACCAGCAGCCCGGGCTTGTCGTCGTCGATCACATCGACCTCGACATTGGCGATGCTGACCCGGTTGAAGTCCGAATTGGTGCTGGCCAGCGAGTGGCTGATGATGACCGTGTGCTCGCCTTCCTCCACTGTGTCGTGGTCCGCACGGACATAAATGGTCTGCGTGCGGGCCCATTCGGTCGGGCTGCCGACCCCGGCGCTGGAGTCGTACGTCAGCACGAGCGACTGCGAGAAGTTGATGCCGTCGGTGGAGACCTCGATCGACTTGCCGCCCCGGCTGAGATCCTTGTACGGCGCCAATGCCGCGGACACCGTCAGGTAGGCGACCGTCGCCACCGCCGGCAGCGGCACCGCCATCTTCAGCGTATAGGTATCGACATTGCTGCCGCCGAGGCCGTCTTCCACCACGGTGGTGTTGCCGCCGCTCTGGGTGGCGATCACCGCACCGGTCGCCTGGCTGGCTATATTCAACCGAACGCCCTCGGCGAAAATGCCGTTATAGGCCGGGTCCGCGCTGGAGACGCTGTGGTTGATGAAGCCGCTCTCGCCCTCGACCGACTGGGCGATGATCGGCGTGGTCACGTCGCCGCCGACATCGAACGTGTCGCTGCCCAGGCCACCGATCAGCGTGGTGACCAGATCCGGGCTGGTGCTGAGGACATAGAAGTGGTCGTTGCCCTCCATTCCGTCGACTTCCAGCTTCTCGACATTGCTGAAGCTGACGTTCAGGCCGGCGCCCATGACGCCGTCCTTGGTGATGACGAAGCTGTCGTTCGCCTCGGTGCCGATCACCACGACGGTATCCACGCCGGCGCCGCCGTCGATGCTGACCGGCGCGTTGATGTTGTACTCCACGTGGTCGTCGCCAGCACCGCCGTTCACCAGAGTGTCGGTGGTGGCGAGGTCGGTGGTGTTCTTGATGATGAAGGCTCGCACGACGAACTCGTCGTTGCCGTCCTCGCCGAACAGCTTGAGCGGGGCCTTGTTGCTGTAGACGACGAACCTGTCGTTGCCATCGCCGCCATAAGCGGTGGTCGCGAAGCTGACGCCGCGGCTCAGGAAGCCAAGCGTGGTCTCGACGGTGGCGACCTCATCGCCGAACTGCACGAAGTTCGGTGATGTACGGTCCGCGCCGAACACCTGGCCGAACTGGAACGTGTCGTCGCCGTTGCCGCCGTCCAGCGTGGTGATCGCGCTGTTGTCGTCCACGTAGAAGTGGTCGTTGCCGTCCAGCCCGTTCACCTGCAGGACATTGATCGTGTCGTCATAGTTGATGCGCTCGTAGTTCGGCCCATAGCTCGGCCCCGCGCCTTGCAGCAGCGCCACGAATTTTGCCCGCATCAGGAACGTGTCATCATTGCCCGTGCCGTTGATGGTCAGCGTATCGGACCCATCGCCTGGGTTGCCGCTGTCGTGGACGCGGATGATGTAGTCGCTCGCACCGGTCAGGTTGACAGTGTACTGGTCGGCATCGTTCTGCCCATCCAGGTAAACCGTGTCGCGCAGGTGCGCGACCTCGTTTCCCGTCACGATGCTGGTCGGACCGGACGCGTCGGGTGCGACAAGCTTATGCGTTGTATCCAGCGTATTCAGCTTGTTGACCGTGATCTGGTCCAGGCCGTCGCCGCCCCACACATTGACCTGACCGGAGATCGCCAGGCTGTAACCGCTGTTGTTGTCCGGATTGAGCGTGACAATGTCGTCGCCGGTGCCGGCAAAGATATCGGTCTGGTGAGCCTGGACCGTTCCCCATACCAGGACCTGATCGTCGCCCGAATCGCCGTTGATCGTGAACTGCGTCGCGTGCACAACACCGGTGTTGGCCACGGTGATCACGTCGGCGCCGGCACCACCATTGATGATGGTGGTCGGTGCCTGGATCAGACCCTGCACCGTGATCTGATCGGTGTCACCCTCGCCGCTGATGGTGACCAGCGGAGCATCCAGTTCGCCCGTGGCGTCGATGAAGATGTTGTCAGCGTCCGACTGGCCGTGGACCAGGATCGAGGTCGTGGCAACCAGCTTGCCCGCAACGTGCATCGTGCTGCCCAATGGATCGACATTCGGGCCACCCGACGGGTTGCCGGCCAGGTCGCCCTGGTAGTCGCCTTGCAGTTCGATCGCCGCGCCAGACTGGAGCAGTGCGCCGCTCTCGACCGTCAGATCATCGCCAGCCAAGAGACGGATTCCGCCCACGGCCTGAATGAACAGCGGATTCCCGTTGATGTCCTTGGAATTCACGATCAGGTTGTCCGGCACGTCGTCGGTGGCCGGGTTGTTGCCGTCCAGCGCATCGTCATGCGCAACCACCAGCACCGACCCGCCCGAGATGATGCTCTGGGTGAGCGTCACCGGGCTGGATGCTGTGATGGTGGTCGAGCCTCCGGACACAACACCGTCCGGATCGCCGCTGAAGCTGCCGCCGATCGACAGATCGCCAGCGTTGTCCACCCAGGTGCTGCCCGTGGTGGAGATCGCCGAAATATGCCCGACCTTGGATTGGATCCGGTTGGCGGACTGGCCGATGTCGTTGGCGGCGAACAGCCTGGTGTTGCCCGCCAGGACATTGGACTGGCCCGGCGCAGCTCCATTCAGGATGCTGCCGGTCGGCGCGGTGATGAACGCCGACTGCGCCGCACCCGTGCTGACGGTGTTGAGCAGGAGATCGCCCAGCACTTCGATGATGTATGTGTTCAGCGCGTTGCTCGAGGAGGTCAGCGTGCCGGCACCGGAATACTGGCTGTCGATATCCAGCGCGTTGTCCGCTTCGCCTATCCCACCGGTCTGCGCGGTCAGCCTGATGTTCCTGCCAAAGACATCGGTCGCCGGCAGGCTAGGCAGGACGTTGTCGTACGCCAGAGACGCGCGGTCGAGGATGGAGAACGCGGCCCGCAGGTCCACGTCGCCGGTCTGCGACAGAATATGGTCGACGTTCAGGCTGCTATCGGTCTGCGAAATCCAGATGCTGCCCGCGGCAACCGCGGTCACCGAGGTCAGGCCGTTCACGTCCAGGTAGTTTGCTGGCGCGCCGCCTTGACCGATCGTCCCGGCATTGCCATTGAGGCCCTTGGCAGTCAGGTCGATGTGATGCGCCTTGACCTTGGTGAAGTCGTTGTTGAGCGCATCGAGGATCGAGCCATCCGCCACCAGGAAGGCGTCACTGGTCGCGGAGAATATCGACTCGATGTTCATGTCGCCCGGCTCATGCACACCGGCGCCCTTGACCGCGTCGATATACACGAGGCCATCAGCGCGCGCCGTGATGGTGCCGCCATTGACCGAGTCAAGCGTGATCGGCTTGTCGTTCGGCCCCGACTTCTGACCGATCGAACCGTTCGCCGCTTCCAGCACGGTGTCCCTGCCGCGAATGTCCGGGCCACCCGCTGACACATCCAGGATACTCTGGGAGCCCTTGATGCGGATGTTGTCGCCCGTGGTCGTGTCGCCCGCGACGACGCTGTCCAGTTTGATGGTTACCGTCGAGCCAAGCAGGACATTCTTGCCCGCGGTGATATCGATCTTGCCGGTCGCGTTGACGTTGACGTCGTCACTCTGACCTACCTTGATCGTTGTGATGACCGGCTCCACGCCACGCGTGATGGTGACCGTCTGACCTGCTTCCGCAAAGATGGTGCTGGATTGCCCGAGTGTGATGGTGTCGGCGGTCAGCGCGGCGATCTTGTAGGTGAAGATGCCGGTCGTCGAATTGCTCGTCGAACCGGTCAGGCGCAGCAGGTCACCGACCTGCAGGCCGTCAGCGAGCCAGCTTCCGGCATCAACCCTGTGGATCTGGCCAGGCGTGCTGATGGTATTCGCCACGAAGTCAACGGTTGCCAGGATCGGCGCACCGGGCACCGCCTGGAACGCCGGGTCAAGCACTACTGGCGCCACCGTCACTGCCTTGCCGGACTCGGTCGCGAGCCCGCCGCCGACGGTGATCACGTTGCCATTTATCGCGGTGATCTTGGGGAAGGCATTGCTTGTGGTCTCGTTCTGTGTGTGCTGACCGGCGTCCCCGCCGATCGTGAGATACATGCCGACCGAGAGGCCGCTCCAGCCGCCCGGGTCGGTCCGGGTGATCGTGTTCGTCCCGGCATCGAAGTTGACGGTGGCGTGGATGATGGCACCACCCAGGAACTGCACATCCTGACGCTCCGCAGCCGCGAGCGCGACGTGCTGGTCGGTCGTCATCGTGATCGGCAGAGTCGAGACATCGATGATGACATTGCCGCCCGACAGGCCAACGCTGTTATGCGTCAGGAGCGTCACGTTGTTGCCGACGATGTTCGGATCTTCGACGTTCACGACCGTGCTGGTGACATCCTTCAGCAGGCCGGAGCCCATCGCGTACAGCAGCTCATTGTCGGTCCACTTGTGGATGGTCGCGGTCAGGCCGTCCTTTTCCGCCTGCGTCGCCTCGTAGACGAATTTATCGGCGACAACGACCGACTTGCCGGTCTCCGTGGTCATCGTGAAGCCAGCCGGCGGGGTAACGGTGAGCACGTTCCCACTGATGTTGGTGATCAGATACGCCGTGCCGGACGCAGTCGCATTGCTGGTCGTCGCGCCGGCATCGGCGGCGATGCTGATGCTCATGCCGATCGTGAAGCCGGTCCAGTCTCCGCCATCGGTGCGCGTGATCGTGTGGGCTGCGCCATCGAAATCGACCGTCGCGTGCGCCAGCTTGCTGGCGACAACAACCGATATCGGTTTCGGATTCATCGCCGCGTCGAGTTCGTTCTGCAGCGGCGTCGCGCCACTGATCGTGATCACCGTCGAAGTCAGGGCGGTGATGTGATAGGTCACGCCCGGCCCGGTCGCATTGACGCTCGTCTGCCCACTGGCGGCTGCCAGCGTGATGTCCATGCCGACCGTCAGGCCGGCCCAGGTCCCGCCATCGACGCGCGTGATCGTATTCGTGGCATGGTCGAACGTGACCGTCCCCGAGATCGCCACACCGTCCACATAGGTATCGGGAACGAATGTCGGGTCATTCGTCGTGACATACGTCCCGCCCGCGCCGTAGGTCGCATTGAGGGTGTGGTACTCGGACGTCCGCGCGGTTTCCAGCGTCGTGATCGCGGCCGACACCTGCGCGGGGTTGTAGCCCAGCCCGGTGTAGTAGCTCGTATAGTACGCGTTCTCCGCCGCGCTCAGATGCACGACGAACCCGGAGTCGTACGTCACACCACCATCGGGCTGCATGTGCCGGAACGACCAGTAGGTCTCGTACTCCTGGGACTTCGCGCCCACGAACGAATCGATCGTGTTGGCCAGTTTCTGGTCGTACCCGGTATTGGCCGTCAGGCCGAGGTCGCTCCACACGCCGGCCGACAGTTCAGCGTAGGTCCGGTCGTCGCGCACCTGCGACTGGTTGGCGTCGATCAGGCTGCCGTTCGGTACGCTGACCCAAACATTGCCGCTGGTCGTGATCGAATTGACGCGCAGATCGCCGGACTTCTCCTGCACATAGATGTTACCCAGGGCCGTGGCAGTCAGCTTGTCCTGCAGCTGCACCGACAGGTTCGGCGGCAGTGGGGTGTCGACCACCAACGGATGCGTGGTGTCGTTGCCGATGCCGGCTCCCGCGTTCAGGGTGATCGCACCGCCGGACACCAGCCCCTCATACCAGTTGCTGTTGTCCTTCTGCGCAACACTGATGTTGTCCTTCGAGCTCAGGGTGACCGTGCCCAGCGTCTGAGCGTTCACCTGGTCGATCGCCAGCGCGCCGGCGACCTGGGCGATGTTGATGTTGCCGTTCGCGGTTGACGCGTCGAGGCTCGTGAATGCGTCGCCGCCAACTTTGACCTGCAGCGGTGTGGCCGCGGTGCCAAGCCCGGTCTGTGCCGACAGCACAACACGGTCGCCGCCGACGATACCCTCTGCGCCCTGCGTCAGGATCGAACCCTGCGTGGTAATCGAGGTCGTCCCACTGGGATTCAGGATCTGCCCTTCGATGTAGACGTTGCCCTGGGAGTTGACCGTGACGGAGCCGCTGGTGTGGCCAATGAAATGCACACCAATATCGCGATGCGCCGAAATGTCGTGGGTATACCGATCCTCTGTGCCGATATCCTCCTTGAACACGGCGGTGATCGTGGTCGTGCCATACCAGGTGGTGCTCTGCGTCACCGAATCCGGTTGCAGTGGCTGCGGCGGGGCGCTGGTGGTGACTTCGGTGGACGCGAAGTGATACGCGTCCTGGGAGTTGCTCGGATCGATATAGTAGTACGGCCCCGCACCCAGCAGTCGAGGCACGCCCACTGGTATCGTGGTATCCCAGTGCGTGATGTCCTCGCCGAGGTTGATGAGGCCGATCCAGCTGCTGTCCGTGATCGTGGTCTCGAGATGCGTCGTGAAGTCGGCGCCAACCGTCCAAGAATAGCGCCAGTCGCTGCGCGGCGAGAAGCCCGTGTCATGCGCCACATTGTTCTGCACAGTCGCTGGGTTGATGCCGTCATCGGTTGTGACGGTCAGCGCACCGTTGGTCTCCTGGTACAGCGTGACGTAGGCGTGGTTGCCCTGGTCGCGCGACGTGTCATGGATGAACAGGGTCCCGGACCCTGGTGTCGAAACATCCAGGCGATGCAGGCCGAGGTCGTAGCCTGTGTTGTTGTTGATCGTCAGGCTGCCGTAGCCGCCCAGTACGATGAATTGGCCGTTCGCAGTGTTCACGACATTGCCGGTTATCTCGATGTCGCCGCCGCTCACGCGCCGGTCCTGGACCTCGATGCGCTTGGTCGTCGGATCGAAATAGACCGTGAAGTCGCCCGTCGACTCGTTGGGCATCTGCGACAGATCGGTGGCACCGGAGTCTAGGATCGCCTGAATATCGTCAATCGCCTGCTGACCGAGCGTCAGTGTGTAGTCCGCCTGGCCGCTCTGCACGGTGCCGTTGATGTTGACGAAGTTGGCCTTGATAATGATCTTGTTCGCAAGGATCGCCTTCGTCGGATCCGGTGTCTGATTGTTGACGAAATTGACGAGGTCCTGCTCCGTCCTCCCGGCGAGACCGCTCACCACGCCAGCAGCCGTTTGGGCCGGGTTGCCCGGATCATATGATCCCGTATCAACCGCGTCCCACGCCTTATAGGGCACCCCGCCGGTCTCCACCTTAGAGCCTGACTGCGGCAGGTTGATGAACAACGTGCCGCCCGCCAGCTCGACGAGCGAGTGCGAGACGATCGGCGCGAACTGGTTGATGTTGCCTTCGCTGGTCGCGGTCGGCTTGTTGTCCAGCACCACATCCGCCGATGGCGCGTCGATCCCGGTGCCGCCGTCATTCAGGCTGACCAGCGTGAGATCGGGCCACGGATAGGTGACCCCCCGCTGAATGTTGACAAAGCCGACATCCAGCTTGTTCGCGATTACGATCTGCGGCGCCGAAGTGCCTGGGTTCGGCAGCGCCGTGAATGCCGCCGTCAGCGGCACGTAGTCGGAGATCGGCGAGCCTCCTGTATGGATGTCGTCGTTCTCGTGTACGACGTTCGCGTTGTCCTTGGTCTGGATATCGCTGTTGTGGACCCACAGGTCGCCGTTGAAATACAGCCCGCCGGTTTCGTCGGGGATCGTGACCCCCATGATGTTGAGGAACGCCGGCGTGTAGTTGGTAATCGTCACGTTCGCGTCGCTAGGCGAGATGAATTGCCCGGTGCCGCCAAGCTCGTCGCCTGTGACGAAGATCCGGCCCGCATCCGCGAAGATCGGATCGACCGTGACCACCATGATCGCCGCATCAACCGGCAGGAAGGTGTCCTCACCCGGGTCGTTGAAGTCACCGTCGTTGTTGAGATCCACCTTCTGCTCGTCCAGCAGCCCCATCGACTGGAGCTGAGCCTTCAAGGTGGCGATCTGGTTTGTGTAGAAATCATGCAGCGTCTGATTGGTAGCCCCGTACTGCGCCAGGATTTGCGTATCGTCGTTGAGCTCGGCCACGATCGTGCTCGAGAGCGACCCAACCGAGCTGTGGAAGGTGACGCCCGGGCTGGCATCAGACACCGTGATCAGGCCGGTGGTCTGATCCCAGCCGCCTGGATGCGCCAGATTGCCGTCGCCCAGGATGAGATGCAGGTTGCGATTGATACCGGTCTCGACGATGCCATTGTTTTCGATGTTCGCCTGCGTGGTCGCCAGCACGTCGGTATCGCCGTAGTCCAGTAGCGCGCCACCGCCCTGCGCCTTCAGAATGGCGGCTGACAGATCGCTGACCCAGCTTTCCGCCTGCGCCCGCGCCAGCATATGCACAGTCTTGCTGCCGAACTGGTCGGTCACCAGGTTCGCGCTCCGCGCCGTGCTGGCATGTGCTCCGGCGTCTATGACGATGTGATCCGTTTGGATCAGATAAGCGGTCGCATGGATGCTGCTGATCGGGATCAGCGAACCGGCAAAGCCGTCGTAGCGGGACGTGATCGAATAGCTGTCGAAATTAGAGGCGGCGTCCGTCCCGGCGGACAGATTGAGGTCTCCGTACGCCGTCAGCGTAGAGAAAGATCCCAGCTTCACCTCATTGTCCGGCCGCACGTCCACCGTCGTGTGGCCCAGGGTCGCCGTGCCGGCGCCGTAGACTTCCGTGCTGACTTCCTGATCCACATTGCCCTGGCCACGTGACGACAGCACAATCTGGCCTGAACTGAACAGGGTGGCATGACTGCCGATCAGCACCTTGGCCAGATCGGTATGCGACACGATGTCGGCGCCCACCGAAGCGCCGGAAATCGCACCGGCCGTCGCAAACGCCACCTTGTCGTAGACATTGAAGTCGTTCAACGCCGCCATGGTCATCACGACGTTGTTGTTCGACGCGCCAGGCACCGTCACGTCCGCGTAATTACCGACGATGACCTGGGTCGTGAAGGCGATCGTCGTCGTGTCGCTTCCGCCCGCACCGCTGGCCAAACCACCGGTCGTGCCTTTGATGTTTTCAGGCGTGCCACCGGTCAGCCATGGCTTGTCGGCATGACTCGTCGCAGTCACCTTGACGCTGTTCGCGGTGACATTAGCACCTTGGCCAAATCCCGCGCTGGTGCTGCCGATCGCCGCCGTCGTGTTGGCGTTGACGTTATTGACGATCTCACCGCCCGCACCTGCCAGCAGGCCGCCGGCGAACGTGGTGATCTGCGAATTGAATGTCGCCGTCTGGTCGGCACCGACGACGAGCGCCCCGGCGCCCTTGTTCAGTGTGATGTTCGAGCCATCGCCGATGCTCGCTGTCGTCGTGCTGTCGGTCGTCGTGTGCGCGACCGACGCCGAGCCGGCAATCAGCCCGCCGGATCCGGCATTGGTGTAGGCAAAGTTGTCATCGTGGCCGACCGCGCTGATCGTCAGGTTGCCGCTGTTCGACATCGTGGCGTTCGATCCGAGCGACGCACTGGTCACAGTGTGCGAGTCCACATGCGATGTGGCGATACCCGCCGCCACCAGGCCGAAGCTGTTGCTGTCGGCGGTCGCCCGCTGCCTGGTGGTGTTCAGCGCCGTCACCGCCGTCGCGCCCGCGATGGCAAGCTGGGCACCCGTCCCGATCACGCTGATCACGTGGCTGTTGTCGGTGACCGAGCTGTTGGTGCTGGTCACGCCAATCAGCGCGCCAGCCGATCCGGTGGCGGTCGCCTGGGCGGTATAGCCGCTGCCCGGCAGCGGATCGCTCGCCGTTACGGAAAGCGACCCGGCAGTGATGCTTACGGAATCGCCGATCTCCGCCTGGATCGTCGGCGCGACGGTCACATCGGTGAACGATACGCCGACCGCGAGGCCGCCCGCGGACACGCCGAACGTGTCCGCATGCTCATCGAAGGTCGCCTTCGCCGATACGCTGACGCCGTTGATCGCGTCCACACTGGCGCCTGTGTCGATCGTCGCGGCGACGTTCGGATCGACCGTCACGAACGTGAAGTTGGCGTTCGTCGCACCGATGCCTGCCGACACCGCATAGGTCTGGACATGCGAGTTGATCGTCGAGTGTGCCGTGACACTCAGCGATGCCACCGGTGACCCGATGCTGCCAATCACCGCGCCCGCGTCGACGGTGGCGGTGGTGAAGCCATGCACGTTCAGACGTGTGAAGGTCGCCCCGACGCCAACCGCCCCGATGCTGGCTTGACCGGACAGCAGGTCGAAACCGCGTGTGGAATCGGCGCTGACGGTGACGTTATGTGCTCCGCTGACGCTGCCGAGCGTGGCCTGGGTCGCGCTTGTGTCGGTGACGACGATCACGCCGGCGCCCAGGCCGACGAAGCCGGCCGCCAGGTCAAGCGCGGTGACGTGGACGTCCTCGTTCAGGATCGCCTTGACCGTGATGTCACCGCCGGCATGGTTGGTGCCGTCATCGGATGCGGTGACATTGGCCGCCACGGAAAGGATATCGACCGCGGCGCCCGCGCCGACCACACCGGCCGCAACCTGGCCAAGGGTTTCCTTGACCGTCGCAGACTCGTTCGCCTTCACGTCGATCCGATCGCCCGCGACGACATTGGCCCCAGACCGGATGACGGCCGAGGTCCCGGACGGGACGGGATTGTTGTTCTCCGTATCGAGAATCTTCTGCTTCGAAGGAGCGGCGCTGTTGATGCCGGTGGACGCGGACTGAGACGCACTGCGAACACGGTTGTTGTTGGTGTTGGCGTTGCCGGTGCCGTCGTCAGTGAAGCTGCCGATCCCCTGGTTGCCGGTGACAAGGCTGGAGCCGCTATGTGCCTGGTCGCCCGCGTTGTCGTCGGGACTGCCGTTGTCGTTATGAACGCCGTTGGCGCTGTGGCCGTCGTTGTCGGAATACTGCTTCTCGAGCGTGGTGCCGATCGACCAGACGTTGACCGACGCACCAGCCCCGACGAAACCGCCGGCGCCGCTAATCGTGTAGCCTGTCAGGCTCTTCAGGCCGACAGCATTGACCTCGACGTCGTTCTTCGCCCGCACATTGGCGTTCGCCTGCACCTCGGCTTTGATATCGTTGTTGAGATTGCCGACATCGACGGCACCGGTGACCCCGACGAAGCCGCCGGCAACGCCGATGATGAAGGTCTGGATGGTCACGTCGTTGGAGGCGTTGACATAGACGCTCTGGGTGGGGTCGGCGCTTCCGGGATTGGCCTGGTTGATCTGTGCGCCGTCGCCGATCACCGCAGAGGTGCTCGAGTTCACCAGCGTTACCCCGACCGCGCCGGAGACACCGACGAAACCGACGCCGCCCGCGGCGACGATGTGCAACAGATCCTCGCTCGACTGCGCCTGAACGATGACGCCATGCGCCGTAGTGGTGTCGAAGTGACTGTTGCTGACATTCCCGTTCAGGACGCCGTCGACGCCGCCGCCGCCGCCGAGCCCCTCGACATTGGCGTTGTTGCCGATCGTGGCCTGCGTGTCCTTGCTGATCAGCATGACGCCGACCGCGCCACCGACGCCGACGAAGCCACCGGCAAGCGCGCCGGACAATTCCAGCACGTGGGTATCGTCGGTCGCGGATACGAACACGTCGCCGCCGCCATGCACGATCGCGCTGCTGCCGATGCTGGCAGCGGTGTGGTTGCTGATGCTGAGCACGTCGACCACCGCACCGACACCGACCGAGCCGGCTGCGACGCCGATGCCGACCATCACGACGTTCTCGCTGCCCGTCGCTTCAACCACGATGTCGTTGTTCGCGTTGACGGTCGCGTTATTGCCGATCGAGGCAGCCGTCGTGTTGCTGATGACGTTCACGCCGACCGCGGGGGCGATGCCCACCGCGCCGACCCCGACGCCGATGCCGACCGACAGGTGGTAGAAGTCGTCGCCCGCGCCAACCAGCACGGAATCCGCCCCGATGCCCGTGGCGTTCACGACCGCGCCGCCGCCGACATAGGCCTCGGTGTCGGCGGTCACCACATCGACGCCAGCCGACACGGCGATGCCAACCGAGCCGGCGCCGAAGGTGATGGTGAATGTCCTGATTTCGTCACGATTGGTGGCGGACACGGCTACTCCGTGGAAGCCACTCTGCGTGCCGGGCGTCGCGCTCCGCACGCCGGTCAGCGAGTTGTCGTCGACCTGCTGGCTGTTCCCGTCGCCTTTCAGATCCATCCCCGCCAGTGACGGCGTGCCGACCTTGCCCTGCTGCTTGAACGACGAACGATCGCCGGACCCAGCAGCGGTCAGCGAACTGGCATCGCTCGTTTCGATGCCCGTGCTGCTCTTGAACGACTGGTGCGAACCGGTGCCCTGCGACGTCAGGTTGATCGCGTTGATGTCGCCGTTGGCGTCATCGGCGGTATGGTACAGCTTGAAATCTCCGCCGCCGACATCGCGGACGTAATATGCCCCGTGGTCTGTCAGCCCGCCGATCGCGGTGCCGGCGGAATCGGCCGCGTAGATCACCCGGTCACCCGTGTGGAAGCCGCTGGACCCGCCGACGTGAATGGTATCGGCGCCGGTGTCGACATCGGTCGAGGCGAATTCGGCAGTGGTCTGATCGGGCGAGAAGGGCGCCGCGGCGCCGAAATTGGTGTCAATTCGGCCGGTGTTGACCGTCAGACCCGACCCGTTGCCATCAGCGCTCACCTGCGCGCCGTTGCCGATGAACGCCTTGGTCTCCTTGGTCGAGACGTTGACACCGGCGCCGGCTGCGACACCGACGGACCCGGCCGCGAGAGCGCCGACGATCTCATCGACGTTCGACTGGTCGTTGGCCGCGACCGCGACGCTGCCGCCCGCGTGCACGTTGCCCGCGCCGGAATTCGTCGGGCTGTCCGGATCGTCGCCGATGAACGCGCGCGTTTGCAGCGTGAACACATGCACGCCGGCATTGACGCCGACAGCGACGCTTCCCACCGCGATACCGGCGGAGACCGAGATCAGATCCTCGCTCGTATTGGCGGAGACCTGGATATCGCCATCGGCATCCACGGTGACGCCCGAGCCGATATAGGCGTTGGTGTGCTTGTTGTACACGCCGACATCCGCGCCCACGCCGACGCCGGCGCTGCCGCCGACTGCCAGCGAGCCAGCGATGGAAATTATCGAGGTGTCGTCGGTGGCACCGACGGTCACGCCGCCAAGCGTCACGGTCAGGATGGAGCTGTGGCCGATATAGGCGGTCGTGTGCTCGGTGAGCACGTTGACCGCCGCCGATCCCGCGACGCCGGCGGTTCCGCCGACCGCGATGCCGGCGACGATCGACAGCACGTCTTCGCTCTCATGCGCGACGATCGACACGCCACCGGCGGTGCCGGCCGTGACGGTGTCGTCGTGATCGATATAGGCCAGCGTTGTGGCGGAATGCACCAGCGTCGCGTTGGCCGCGCCGACGCCCGCCGTGCTGCCGACCCCGACCGAGCCGGCGATCATGGTGGTCTTGAACGCGCTGGTGGCGTGCGCCGACACCGCCCCCGACGCTAGGACGGATGCCGAACTGCCGATAGTGGCCTCGGTATCCGTGTTGATGACCGCGATGTCGGCCGTGGCGGCGATACCCGCGGTGTCGCCGCCACCAACCGTCGCGGTGACGGAGATCATGGTTTCCGACGAGTTTGCGTCGAGATCCACGCCGCCGCCGGCTTTGGCGTCCGCCGAGTTGCCGATATACGCCTTGGTCTCCTTGTTGATGATCTCAAGGTCCAGGCTCGCGCCGACACCGACCGAGCCGGTGGTCACGCCCAGCGCACCGGCGATCGTTGTGATCGTGCTTTCGTTGACGGCATGCACCGAAATGGTCTGGCTGGGAGACGCCGGCGCGCTTTGATTGATCTGGCTGTTGGCGTCGATGTAGGCGTCGGCGTGCAGCGTGAAGACGTCCACGATGAACGAGCCGGCGATCGCCGCACTGCCGGTGCCGGCGGCGCCCGCCACCGCGATGGTTGTCGCCGACGGCTTGACCGCGTCGGGAACCTTCGGCAGCGCGAGCTGCTGTGGGTCGAGATGGATTTCGGCATCCACCAGCATGGCGCCGGTGGCGTCCGCATTGCCGGCAATGTAAGCCTGCGTCGACACGTTGAGCACTGCGACGGCGACCGCGGCACCGATCGAGGTCCCGTCCGAGAACGCACCGGCCGCAGCCAATGTCTGGATATTGACGTTGGAGGTAGCCATGACCGTCAGGTTGCCGGTCGAGTTCAGCGTCGTTCCGCTGCGCGCCGACGCCTCGGTGTCGAACGTGCTGACGACGTTGATGGAGACGGAACCGGCGACGGACGCATCGCCCTTGCCGCCGGCGGCGGCCGCGCCCCAGGAAATGAAGTCGTCCGTCTTGCTGGCGGGGGTGATCGCCTCGATCGTGATCCCCTTGCCGGTGATGGCCGACCCGGTGTCCACAAACGCCTTGTTGGAGGCGCTCACGACGTTCACGCTGACGCCGACGCCGATCATGTCGCTGCTGCTGTCGATCGACACGGAGGAGCCGACCGCCTTCGACGTGGCGTCGATCTCCGCCTGCGTCTCGATCGTCACCGCATTGTGCGCCGTGATATCGGCGCCATGGGTCACGCTGGCGGTATTGTGGGCGACCAGCACGTTGACCGACACCGACGCCGCCACGCTGACGCCGCCGGAATCGCCGCCGCCCTGGCTGCTGCTGTCGCTGTTGGCGCTGTCCTTCTGGTCATTCGCCGACGGCAGCGCGGTGCTGGTCTGGGTGGTCGAGTTGTCGTTGACCTGATGGTCGGCCTGGCCGTCCGCGCCCGACTTGCCGCCCTTGCTGTTTGCCTGCGAGTCGGTCTTGTCCTCGCCCGAGGAACTCGCCACCGCCTCGGCATCGGACGAGATCGTCGCATTCGATGTGACCGACACGGCCCCACCGGACGTATGTATCCCGCGCGCGAGCTCGGCGCTGACGTTTTCGACCACGACGGCGACCGATACCGATGCGCCGACCCCGACGCTCTTGCCGGCCCCTTCCGCGCTGGTCGTGGTCTTGAACGTCGCTGTATGGTCAGCCGTTATGGATACGTTGCCGGTCGCGGCAATGTCCGGGCTGATGGTCGTGCCGACATAGGCTGCAGTGGTGTCCTGGATCACCGCGACCGCAACGCCGACGCCGACGCCAACACCGGAACCGCCGCCGCCGGCCGCACCGTTCTCGCCATGGGTGATCGACGTGTTCTGCGAAGTCGCGGCGACACCGAAGCTGCCGGCCGTGCCGGTCCACTGGGTCCCGTCGAGGATTTTCGCGTCCGTGTGATTGGTGATCACGTTGATGCCGACCGACGCGCCAACGCCCACCTCGGAGCCGCTGGCGCCGCCGCTTGACGGCAGTGCCCGCGCCACGTTGCTTTCGGTGCTGGTGGCACCCAGCGAGACGTTGCCGCCGCCCGTGATGGTAACCTGCGCTGTGCTGCCGCCAACCGTCGCGTGCGTGTTGTTGGTCACCACGTTCACGCCAAGCGACACGGATACGCCGATCTTCCCGCCGCTGCCGCCCGAGGTCGCCTCAACGCGAGAATTGTCGGTCTCGTCGATCAGCTTCTGCGTCTTGGAGGAGCCGTCGGCGCCGAGCACGATGGCCTTGCCGTTCTCGGCATCGTCGCGCGTGGCGGCGAGCTGGAACTTGCCGTCTTTTACTTCGATAATGTAATATTCGTGGCCGTTCGCCAGGCCACCCATGTTGGAGCCGCTGCCGTTGTCGTACTTGACAGCGTCGCCGGTGTGCAGCCCGCTGTCCCCACCAAGGTCGAGGAAGCGGGTCGAGCCGTTCGGATTGAAGTTGATGTCGCCAGTGGGGATGATGCCGAACAGGGTATGGCTGAAGTGTTGTTGAGTCCCCTCGCCGACAGCGATCGTAAGATGCTGCAGACCGGCCGATTTACCCGCCTTGGCATTTGTCGCGTTATCGTAAAATCGGACCTGGCCACCGTCCTGCACGTTGACGAAGTAATGCGTTCCGTCGGTCAGGTCGCCGATATTCGAGTTGCCTTCCGAGTGATAGATGACCTCGTCACCGGTCTTCAGGCCGGCATCGAGCCCCAGGAAGATCGTGTTCTTGGTGGTGTCGATCACCGGTGTGGTCGACGACTTGAGGTCGACGTCCCGTTCGGCCATGCCGGCCTGGACCGTCAGTCCGCCGCTGCTGATGATCGTGTTGTTGCCGATATAGGCCTCGTTGGTATCGGTCGCGACATTCACCGAAACCGCGATGCCGACTCCGGTCCCGCCTTCCGATGTCGTGGCGGCCCCGGTCGCGAGCGCCTGGCCGTCAACCTGCGCCGCCGACGTGACCGACAGCATGCCGGTCGCGGTGATATGGCGATTGTTGGGGATGAACGCCTGGGCGGTCCCAATCTCCACATTGACCGCGACGGCGCCGGCGACACTGACGGAGCCGTTGGATGACTTGGCCTTGTCGTTGCTGTTTGAGCCCTCGGTCCCCTTGGCGCTGTTGTCCTCTTCCTTCGCCTTCGAATCGCCGAAGTTGGATTGCTTCTTCGTTGTGTTGTCGACCGACTGGTCGTTGGCGCCGTCGTGATTGCCGGAATCGTTGTCCTCTTCGCCGCCCTTGACGCTCGCCTTCGCGGTGCTCTCGCTGTTGGAGATCGTGCTAGCGCTGAAGGTCATCGCGCCGCCACTGGTGCTCAGGTCGCGGCTTGTCGTCGCCAGCGCATGGTCGTTGACGACAGTGACCGCGACGGAGATGCCGACGCCGGTGCTGGTGCTCTCCGTGTCACCCTCGGCCGTCGTGTTGACATGATCCTTCAGCGCTGCCTGGGCGCTGAAACCCCCTGTCAAGCTGATGCCCGCGCCGGTGCCGAGCGTGGCGTTGGTGTCGTTGGCGGTGATCGCGATCGCCACCACGGGGGTCACGGCGGTCGCGCCCTTGGAACCGCCCTTTACGTCGGTTGCCATCTCCTGGCCGAACGTCGCGTCAAGATCGAGCTTGTGGGCACCGGTCAGAATCACGCCGTCGGCGATTTGCGCGAGCGTCGAGTTCTCGCCGTAGTTGAAGCCGATCGAGATGCCGACGCCGATCTTGGTGCCGTCGCCGCCGCCATCGGACGGCTGCGCCTTGACGTCGTTGGAGACATCGCTGTCGGCCTTCAACGTGACGTCGCCGCCGCCGGTGATCGTTACATTCGGAATGGCGCCGTTGTAGCCGAGATCAGCTTCCGTATCGGTGAAAGCGATGTTGAACGCCAGCGATCCGGCAACGCCGGTATCGCCGCCGCCGGCGCCCGAGGTCGCCTCGGCCGCGAAGCTGCTTGTGGCTTCGACCAGGGTATCGGTGGTGCCCGTGCCAACAACCGATGTCAGGTCGATGAGGCCGGTCGTGCCGCCGGCGTTCGCATTGTCGCTCGTGTCGTAGAGCTTGAGTTTTCCGTCGTCCTGGACATTGACGTAGTAGGTCGTTCCATCGTTCAGGCCGCCGATGCTCGCCGAAGCGCCGCTCTTGTGATAGACGACGGCATCACCCGTGCGCAGGCCCGGGCCCGCGTCGATCGTATCGTTGCCGACGTCGACTTTGCTGTTTGGATCGAACTTGAGGACGTGATCCGCCTCGGTTGCCTCGACGTCCAGGCCACCGACGTTGAGCGTCGAACTGCCGATATAGGCCAGATTTGTCTCTTTGGCGTAATTGACCGCGATCGCGACGCCGACCGATGTGCCGCCGGCGCCGGCGCCCTTGAAGCCGTTCTGGGTGCCTGAGCCCGCCGACGTCAGATGGATTTGATCGCCGGGGTTATGGGATTGCGCCTTGGCCTTCGTGTCGTACAGCTCGAACTTGCCGCCGCCGGTATCGTGGACATAGTAGTCCGTACCGCTGGTCAGGCCGCCGATCGCGTCGCCGTCCTTGCCGTGCTGGTAGGTGACCTTGTCGCCGTCGCTCAGGCCGCTCGATGTGCCCAGATCGACCGTGTCGTTTCCTGTGTCCACCTTGGCGGGAGGCACCTCGATCTCGCCGATCACCGCGCTGCCGTCGGCCGTCGCGGCGCCGTCGACATTGGCGGACGACTTCACCGTCAAAGGTCCGCTCGTGGTGATGATGCGCCCGTTGCCGATATAGGCCTGCGAGCTGGCCAGCTCGACATTGATGCCGATGGCGCCGGCGACGCTGACCTTGCCATCGGACGAGGACGCCGACGGGGAATTCTTGCCTTCGGTGCCCTTGGTCGTCGCGCTGGGGTTGGCTTTCGTCGCCTGGTCGGACGCCGTCTTGTCGCCGAAGCTGGACTGCGCCTTGGTCTTGTTGTCGACCGACTGATCGTTGTTGGCGTCGTGCTGGTCGCTTCCGTCGTCGGGCTCGCCACCCGCGACGCTGGCCTTGGCCGAGGACTGGCTGCCGGTCACGGCACTCGACAGGAAGGCAGCCGCGCCCGCCGCCGCCATCAGGTCGCGACCAGTCGTGGCCAGCGAGTTGTCGTTAACCACACTCAGCGCGATGGAGATGCCGACACCGGTCTTGGACGACTTGGTGTCGCCATCCGCTTTGGTCGTCACCGTGTTTGTCATGGTGGAAGACGCGCTGAAGTCGCCGCCGATCGTCAGCGTCCCCCCGGACCCCAGCGTCGCCTTCGTGTCGTCCGCCGCTATGGAGATCGCGACGATCGGTGTGATGGCTGTGCTGCCCTTCCCGCCGCCCTTCGCTTCCGTGTCCATGACATGGTCGGCGTCGGCGGTCAGGGTCAGGTTCTTGCCGCCCGTACCTGCGAAGGTCGCATTGTCGTCGATATAGGCGGCGGTGAGATCCTGTCCGTAGTTGAACGCAACCGACGCACCGATGCCGACGCTGTCGGCGGTGCCGCCATCCGCCGGCAGCGCCTTGGCCGTGTTGGTGAGGTCGGCATGCGCCTCGAACATGACGTTCGGGTTGCCGTGCAGGGTCAGCTGCGCGCCGTTGGCGAGATACGCCTGATGATCGAACAGCGTGACGTTGATCGCCAGCGACCCGGCGACGCCGACCTTGGACGAATCGCCGACGCCGGCTGTGGACTGCGCGCTGAAGCTGCTCTGTTTCGGCGCCAGCACCTGCACCGCGAGCGAACCGGCGGTGACGTCCGTATTGCCGCTCACATAGGCCAGGTCGCTGCGGTCCGCGACCCCGATCGCCACGCCGATGCCGACGCCGGTGGATCCTTTCTTGGTGAACTCGCCGTCCGCGGTCAGGGCAGCAACGTCCACGGAAGACGCGGACACCGTGGCGGCGCCTACACCCGCGTCGATGGTGGCATTGTTGAGGAACGCCTTCGTCGTGCCGGTGTCGGTGCTGACGGCGATCGCGCCACCGATAGTGAGGTTGCCATCGCTGGTAGACGCCTTGTTGTCTGCCAGCGTCTGCTCGCTCTTGTTGGTGCCGCCATTCGAGTCGGAGCCGCCGGGCGCCGACTTCGCGGTCGTCGTGATGGTGCGATCGGACGACGCGGTCAGCGCCACGGAACTGCCATGCACGCTGGCGCTGTCGACCGAGGCGGTGGTGTCGCCGGTGATCACCGATACCGCCACCGCGGCACCCGCCGTCCCGACGACATTGGCGTCCGCGACCGTGCTCGACACCAGCTTGCTGGAGGCGCCCAGAGTGGAGCTGCCCGTCGCGGTCAAATTGGCCAACCCGGCAATCGACAGCGTGGCTCCGCTGCCGAACGTGGTACTAAGGACCGCGGCGTCGAACTTGGCATCGGTGGCGCTGCCGCCCGGTTTGGCCGAGGCACCGATTGTGATGTCCGACGAAGCGAGCACATTGATCTTGCCGGAAGCCAGCAGGGAGGACGATCCATTGATCGTCACCTCCGGCGCCGCATTGCCCGCAATCACGACCAGCTTGACCGTCGCCCCAGTCGCGCTCGCGGTCAGATTGCCGTCGACGCTGGATGTAATGTTGATATCGGTGCCGGCGTTCAGCACGGACGAGCCGCCGATATCGACCTTTGACGCTGAGAAACTGGTGATCAGCGCGCCCTGAATCGCCGACATGCCGGTGCCGTCGGTATTGACGGCAAGCGCGGAATGCGCGGTCAGGTTCAGCGCGCCGGTCGTCGTCAGGTTGGCACCGGTCAGCGAGATACCGGTGTTGCTGTTGGCGAGCAGCCCGGTTGTCAGAACGTCGGATTCGGTCTGCTCAGACTTCAGCGTCAGGTCGCCGGTGACGTTGATGGTTGCGCTGGACGCAATGTCGGACGAGCTCTGGATCGACATGCCGTAAGGCAGCGCGCCGCTATTGCTGTCGATCGTGACGTGGTCGGTGGATACGCGTTCGTCCCCGCCAATGAAGTTGATGTTCAGGACACTGGCGTGCCCCGTGACGAAGGTATTCAGCACGGAGAAGTTGGACAGGTCGATATGCAGCGTATCGCCGGACAGATCCGGGCCTCCGAGGCCCGTGTAGGTGATGTTGACGTTGACGTCGCCGGCGGCACTCAGGGACTTGGTCGCGACCGAGGCAGCGCCGTCATAAAGATCCAGGATCGGCGCGCCGATCGTCCCCTCGGCCTTGAGAATGAGGTTGTTGCTGGTGCTCGCATATGAAAGGTCCGCCGACATCAGCAGCCGCGGCTCGACCGGCTCCAGCGCAAAGGACTGTCGCGGTGTCTTGACCGGCAGTCGCACCGCCGCGATGTGCTTCGCCTTTTCTCGCTGTTCTCGACGGCTCCATCCCCGCAGCATCTCTCCAAGAATGGAGATCTTTGTCGGATTACGCTTCGCGTGGCGACCGAGCTTCATTTTGGCATCCAGTCTTCAAAGCATTCAGCACGATAGTCGAGCCGCGCACATCGGGGGCTGCGCGCGGTGGCTCCGCCAAGAGTCTCACCAGAAAAAGCAGTGGGTGACGGAGCCTAAGTTCTCGTTGGGGGAAGGTGTGGACAGTGGCGACGGTCCGCTGGAGGCGCACCCAATGCACCCGTCAGCGCATCCGTCCTGAGCCGCAAAGCCGGCGCCTCCCCCCCGGGCACATCGCCGATCTGCCGCTACGTCGCATTCGTTATGAAAGTCTAGAATGTTCTGTGAATCATCGCAATCACTAATTCATGCCAAGCAGCCGGTTCGCCCACCGGCCCGACGCGCCATGACCTGACTGGCCGCTCGTCGGTCGGTCGTGGGAAATCAATCGGTTGCACGACACTCTCGATTGGCGACTCGCGGCAACTCACGTATATTTGAACAAAAACAACCAACCACGACCGGGCACAACGGGGTCACAACAACGGGTCAATCACAACGCCGTGACAAGAGCATTTGAAACCATAATGGATTCGCGCAGGTATCCACCGGTTCCGAACCGCATCGAACCCGTCCGGGGCGCATGCGTCAGCGCCACACCGGCACTCTTCGGCGACCCGCGTCGCCATTACGGTCGACACCCACCGCAGCGGTGCCTCGCATTAGGCCAGCGGCCTCGCTCATGCCTCGCACTGACAAGCCGCGGATTGATCTGTACCGTTCGCCCGGAGGACGAGGTCAGAACACGCCGTAATAGCCGCTCTTCAGAATGCGCAGCCGGTCGCCGTCCACCCGGTAATCGAATCCGACATCGAACAGCAGGTGATCCAGATTGTGCCGGTTGTCTCGGACGAACTCGATGATCGGGACAGGATAGCGCAACTGGACCAGGAACCAGAGAAGCTGGCCGACATCGACCCCAGAGAAGTAGATGCAGTCATGTGTCTGCTTGTTCGCGACACAGATGGTCCTGCAGTTCCGCAATTCAGGCACGACAACCGTGTCGACCGGCATCTGTGTATCGTCGAAATAGGCGGAGCTGGTCACCTTTTTCGCCACGTCGGCGAGCTGGCTTCCGGCATCGAAGAAAAAGTAGAAGTTCTCCAACGTCTTGCCCTGCGCCCGCAGCGCATAGGCGATGCCGGACGACACTGTGCTGCCGGGGTTGCCGATATACATGTGCACGACGTCCAGCGCGCGCCGCGCGGACGCCAGGTCGTCATTCAGATCGAGCGAGAACATGAAGTAGGGCAGATTCTCGTTCGGCTCGATGTCGCTCGGCATGTAGCGCCGGATTGCTGCCAGCACCCGAGAGATGGAGACCTCCCGCTGCCGGCGCCGGTAATCATAGAAATAGAACTCCCACCCGAGTCGGTCACCCAGCAGCTTCACCCCGTAGACTGTGCGGAATGGGCCAATCCCGTCCCGGATGGCTTCCACGATCTCGAATGCGCGGGGATCGATGCTGGCATGGTCGAACGATTGAAACAGCAGGTTGACGGAGCGGAACTTGTCCTCGGTCGGCGCAGCAGGCTGGTAGTCCCACAGGCAATAGTTGAGCGACGGGTCCTGGCTGGTCGAATACTCAAACCGCTCGCGGACGTTCATCGCACCAACCGCTGACTGCACATGCCGCGAACCACGTCAGCGCAACTCTCTGTTGAAATGCGGCAAGCCGATCACGCCATAATAGACGTTGAAAAAATCCTTGCCGTTTCGGTGCACGCCACCGGCGAGGTGGCCCAGCGCCATAGCCTTGATCTGATCGTACAACGCCTGAAACTGCCCAGGCCGGATCGCGAAATGCTCACGCATCCGGTGCAGCAGAGGCTGGATATCCTTTACCTGCAGCTTTGCGTTGTAGACATTCAGATCGAACGAGCGGCGCGCGTTCTCCGCCTCCTCCACCTCGAGATATTGCAGATTCTCCGTCGGTTCGCGTTCCGCGGCCAGTTGCAGCATCGCCCTGGCGATGTCGAACGATGCCGACTGGCCGCCGCGATACACGTGGGCCAGCCTTTCCTGGATCTCGGGCGCGGACAGCCCGGGGTACCAAAAATACTTTGTCGTCACCGCGGCGTCGCCGAGCAGATCCCATTTGAACGCGAGATGCAGCAGAACCGGCTTGCCGACCGCCCTCGCCTTCTGCGCTTCCTCTCCCGGCACGGCACGTTCCAGATAGAGCTTGCAGATGATGCTGCCCGGGTCGCCCTCGAAGCCAAAGTGCAGGCAGTTTGCCATCTCGAAGTTCGCCTCCGCCGCCGCGCGCAGCGTCGCCGGCATGGCCAGCCGGTCACAGACCTCGAGCGCCCGTTCCCGAGCCGTGCCGGGAACGTCGCATGTGTTGACGGTCAGCAAGAACCGGTTCGCCTGGACGCCGAGCTCACTCAACCTGAACGACCGTTCGTACTGGTGCGGGACATCCCAGTGGCCGACGAGGCGCAGGAGCTGCGCCGCCCGCTCGCCCGATTGATCAGGCGGCGGCCGCTGCGAAACCTGTCCAGGGCGTGCGGCGGTCGCGGCGTCGGCCGGCGCGAGGGCTTTCGCCTGGGCAGCACGCATTGCGCCGGCGTGCGGCCTCAGGGATTCTTCCAGCCAGACCAGCAGGCGCCGGCCGGTTTCGAGCGGCAGGACCACGCGGTCTGTCACCGAGACAGATGTCTGCCCAAGAAGTGCCTGGACACCTTCCAGCCTGCCGAATTCGATCACCACCTCGCCGGTTTCGAGCGACAGCTTGAAGGCGTCCGCGGTAACCACATCCGTCGTATCCATTCAGCTCTCCGCGGCGTAGGGCACGAGGACATCGCTGTGCCAACCGTATTTGTTCACGTAGGCGGTGTTCAGCCCGAGACAGCGCTGCGATGCGCAATAGCTGCGGTGCACACACTGATGAAACCCATTCCGCATGAATTCAGGCCAGAACTCGGGATCGATGATGAGCTGCGGCTGGTCGTTGTCGAGCACATCATGATCGTCGCCCAGCAGGCATTCGGGGAAGTTCTTCACCTCGACGGCGCGTCCGAGCGCGCGCGCCGCACCGACGGCCTGGCGAATGAATGGCAAGGCCTCGATATGCGAGACGATCAGGCCCTTGTCGTCGGTCTCGCGCATCGGCCAATAGGTCCAGAACTCCATCTGCACCAGCCGCCGCAGATGCCGGAGACGCTCGACCACCGCCGGGAGCTGGCGATAGCTGTGGCGGGTGATGACGGTGTTCGTCAGTGCCCTCACGTTCGGGAACCGGTCGAGATTCTCCAGACCGCGCACGGTCCGCGCGAATGATCCCGGAACGCCCGTGATCATGTCATGGGTTGCCGCGTCCGCCGCGGTCACGCTGACGAAGTACTCGTCCACGCCAGCCTCGACCAGTTCGCGACAGTATTCCTCCTCGGCCAGACGCATGCCGTGGGTCTGGATGCGCACATGCTCGAAGCCGTTGGCACGCGCAGCGCGCGCAAGGTCCGGCAGGTCGCGGCGCAGCGTCACCTCGGACCCCGTGAGTGTCAGCCCCTTCCACTTCCGGGTTCGCGTATTCTGGCTCAGGATCTGGGAAAGCTGGTCGTCGGATTCCGGCCGAAGCCAGTCCATCGTCCCCTCGATCATGCAATGCGTGCACTTCAAGTTGCACTTGAAATGCACGGTGACTTCGACATAGTCACCCGACGCGAACAGCTTGGCCGCCTCAGCCATTCCGGGTCACAGTCTTAAGGACCGGGTCAGTGTCCTCCCGGACCAATCGCTGCGTCAAGCACAATGGGCTGACGGGGCAGGTCACACCGGCGGCTTTCGTCCGGTGACGACGTAGAACGGCGAATCGAGCTTGATCTCCCGGCACCGCACGTCGAGAAAGCCGAGCGCGTTCAACTGCTCCATATAGTCGTTCGGCGGACGGTAGGAGCGGAAGAACAGCAGCGTCGGCACAATCGACATGGGTGGCACCGCATCGCGCACCTGCAATGGTCCGCGCTCATAGATCAGCAGCGTGCCACCCGGATCCAGCGACCGCGCGGCCTTGTCGATGAACTGCCTGGCGTCCTGCGGCGGCCAGTCGTGCAGCATCGACTTGAACGTGATCAGGTCATGACCCAGAGGGATCTGATCGCGGCGGATGTCGGCCTTGACGTAGGAAATCCGCGCACGCTCGGGCTCGATCAGGACGCGCTCCATCCCCACATCGCAGACCAACGGAAGATCGAGAACCGTGCCGCGCAGGCCAGCGTGCTGCCTGCACAGCCGCAGGACGAACTCGCCGCTGTTGCCGCCGACATCCAACATGCGGCGATACGGGCTGAAATCGTGCAGCAACATGCAGGGGCCGGCCTCGTAGCGCGTCAGCGTCGAGGTGATCCGCACCCATGCTCGCGTCAGCTTGTAGTTCTCGATGGTCGGGTTCAGAGCCCGGCGATAATCGAACAGCTGGAACAGCCGCGTGTTCTCCATGAAGCCGCTGCCGCCGCGAACCAGCGCCGTGAACATGTCGGCGAAATCGTTCATCGTGAAGCCGATGAAATCCAGCTTGGTTTCCAGCAGATCGCGATACCCGAGCGCGGTCTGGAACCGGCGCGTCAGCCGGACATCGCCGCGGTTCTCCTCGACGACGCGATTAGCGGTCAGCAGATCGAGCAGGAAACGCATGCCCTGCTGATCCGTCCCCAGCATCCTGCCCAGGGCCTCGACCGCACCGGTGCGATGATCGACCAGACGGTCGATCAAGCCCAGCTCAAAGGCGGTCCTGAGCGCGCGCGCGTCGACCAGCGTCCGCAGGAACTCGTCGACAACCAGGTATTCAAGCGCGCGCGGGCCTGCGGCGTGTCGCGGATCAGAGCCGATGGCGGTGGGAGTCTGCATGGAAGCCCTGATCCATTCGTGACTTATTTCGGCCGGTTCGTCTTGGCGTCTTCCTCCGCGAACAGATTGCCGAGCATGTCGTGCAGATGCTTCGCCGTGAGCGGACGCAGTCCGATGCGTTGCAGCAATTCCACGCCGATGTCGCCGCCGGGAAGGTCGGCACCCCGTTTCGCGCCGAAGCTCAGGACGACCTCATCGGCTCCGGCGATGGCATTCGCGACATCGCTGGAGTGGCTGCGCATGCCAGAAGTGTCCCATCGAAGGCCACCCGCCTGCCCTGCCTGTGGCTCCTGCTGTTCGGGCCGCTGTTCCATTCGCCTCTCCATAACACACAACGGCGACCGGATGTGTCGAACTGCCGCTGCAACGGGCTGTTCCGACCGCCCTCGAATTGTGGCGCAGTCCTGACGTAACAAGCGCCTGTCTCACTCTCCCGCTCCCGGGTCGAGCAGACGGACCGAACAGCGGATGCCGGCCGGGATCGCATTGTCCGGGTTTGGCAGCACCAGACGGACGCGAAACGTGTCGCTCGCCGCGTCGATGACCGCATCGATGGCATCGACCCGCGCCGGATAGGTCGCATCGACCGGTGTCTTGAGGCGCACCTCGCCGATCGTGCCGACCTTGACGGACCGATACCGGTCCGCCGGTACGATCATTTCCACGTACAGCGGATCCACCTGGGCGATCGTCATGATCGGCGTCTGCTCGTAGATGAACTCGCCGGGATACAGCTTGATATCGGTGACCACGCCATTCATCGGGCTGCGCAGGAACTTGAGCCGCAATTGCGCTTCCGACCGCGCCGCTTCGAGCTTCGCGGTACTCATGTCGGTCTCCGCCTTGCGGATCGCGATGCGATCCTGTTCGATCTTGGTGATGTACTCGTCGATGTCGTTGGCCTTCGAAAACATGTTTCACGCGAGCTGCTGCCGCCGCGCGAGTTCGCGCTTATTCCACTGAAGATCGGTCTGCGCGGCCTCGACCAGTGTGGTATTCGCCGCACGGAACTGATCCAGCGCGACCTGCGCCTCCTCCACCGTGGTATCGAGCTTCGCCAGCAACTGGCCCTCTTTCACCGGAACGGCGCGATCGACGAACACTCCAGCCAGGACGCCAAAGACGGGACTGCCGAGCTGGACCTGCTGCTTCGGCTTGACGAGACAGGCGGCCACGTCAGCGACGATGCCGCCTTCCTCGGCTTCCGCCATGGGCGCGCGGAATATCGCGACGATGCCGATCGCGCAGCAGATCGCCATGGCGCAGGCCAGGCTGGCAGACCTATGCCAGGTCGGTTTCTTGATGATCCTTATCGCCGTTCTCTCACCGTCATGGCGGAACGTGTCCCGGCCAGCCGCCGCGGCGCTGGTGCGAGTACGGCCGGCCGGGACACACCCGGCCATGACAGATGAGCGGCAGGGGCGACAGGTCATCCCTGTTGGGACCTGGTATCGTTCATGCGAAGGCCATTCCGCTGAGCTGGCAAGGGATCCGAAAAGATGCCGGCCTGGACGATACCGCTCTGACACGTTCGCGGCCAGGACAATCAGGCGACCCCCTGCGTCGCTGGCCGGACACAGCGGATCAGGGCAGCCCGATCCGTGTCGCCTCGCCTTGCGCCAGCGTCCCGGTGAAGCCGCGACGCAGCACGTCATGCCAGGTCTTGCCCCAACGCCGCACCTTTTCGATGTGCGCCAGTGTCACCGGGTCGGCCTGCAGGGCAGCCTCGATCCATGGGCGGACCGGCTCGGTGCCGCCACTGGAATCGACGAACATGAACTCCACCAGGAGCCAGTTTCGCTTGTCGGCGAAGCGAAACACCGCGGAATCCATCCGCTCCGGCAAAGCCAGGTTCTGCTGGCGCAGCGCGCCGACCGCCGCCTGGCGCAGTGCGTCGTTCCATCGCGCCGGCGCAGTGGTGCCGCACACCCAGAAGTCCAGGCGGCCATGGTCCACCGCCGAGACGACACGCCGATAGTAAAAGGGTGGAATCTGCGGCTCGAGCGACGCGGCAAACCCAGCCTCCCGCGGCTCTGGCACCACCGAGCCGCTGATGACGGCGGCCGCCGCGATCCTGCCCCCGGCCGGTAGGCCCAGAAAGGCCGACGTGACCGGCAGGCCACTTGCCGAGTTGCCGCTGCTGACCGCGATGACGGTCCATCGCCCCATGGGCAGCGGCACGGACTGCACACCCAGCGGCACGCTGTTCGAATACGACTCGCCGACAGTCGGCATCCGGGCACCTGCCAGCGGCGCGCCTGGCTGTGCCGGCACCGGCACCGCGATCGGCGGCGCTGCCTGGGTCACCGCGGGCCGTTGAGGTGGCACGATGGGTGTCTCGCTCGTCCCTCCGAGCCAGCCGGGCGGATAGACGACGCTCAGCAACAGTCCGGCGCAGGCCATCATCAGCGACCATCGCCAGAGCGGCGCCCGGGTCCAAAGCCGGCCAAAGGCGCTCATGCGGTCTCAGTCGGCAATTTCCGCGACGACCCTGCCGCCATCGCTGACCAGCACCACCTTGGTTGCCTTCTTCTGCCTCGCGGCGATCAGGCTGTCGCTGATCGTCTCCTCGATCGCACGCGCAAGGTCGCGGGCGGACGCCGCGGCTCCCAGGCGTTCCTGCCGCTGCATCATGTCGAACAGGACGACAGGATCGATGCCCCCTTCGGCCACCTGCAACCCGTAATTCTCGATCATATTCTCGACCTCGAGCGCAGCCACCCGGGCGACGTCCAGCCCTGCCAGCGCGCGGAACACGAAAATCCGGTCGAGCCGGTTCAGCACCTCCGGCGCGAAGCCGGCCTGGCGGAGCACGATCAGGGACGCGCGGCGCATCTCATCGGGATCGCCGGCGTAGCGATTGACGACCTCGGTCAGTTCGTCCGTGGCGGCATTGGAGGTCAGCATGAAGATCGCGCGCGTCGTCGGTACCTGCTTGCCGTCGGATGCCTCGGTGACATAGCCGTCGTTCCAGGCGGTCAGGAACCGCTTGTGTACCTCCGGGTGCGCCTTCTCGATCTCATCGAGCAGCACGACGGCGTCCGGGTTCTCCCGCAGGGCGGCGGTCAGCGCGCCATAGCTGTCAGACCCAACATAGCCCTTGGGCGCGCCGAACAACTGGCTGGCCGCGTGCGGCGTGGAGAACTGCGTCATGTCGAGGGCGAGCAGCCTGCGGTTCAACTCGACCGCAAGCCGTTTGGCCAGATACGTCTTGCCGGTTCCGGGCGGGCCGGCGAACAGGAAGATGCCGACCGGCTTACCGCGCTGCGCCAATGCCAGCCGGCGCCTTATCTGCGCGGCCAGATCTTCGCACACCGCGTCCTGTCCGATAACCTTCGCGGTCAGGCTTGCCGCAAGGGCGCCGGAGTCGATCACCTCCGGCTTGTGGGCCCCGGCCATCATCGCTTCCAGGGCGGATCGGTTGGTCAACCGGCTCAGCACATCCATGATCAGTCCCCTCCGGAGTTCGGCTTCGTGCGGCACCGCCGCTTCGAACAGCAGCCCCGCCAGCGCAGCCAGCGAACCGGCACCAGCCATGAGCATATACAACCAGGAGAACCGGGACAGCGCCTCGTTAAGCCCGGTCCGCGTCACGCCAAGCTGCAGCGCCAACTGGGCTGCCGCAACGAACAGGAACAGCAGCAGGATCAGTGGAGACGCGCGCCCGATCGTGGCGAGAAGCTTCTGCATCTATAGCCTCATGGCACCGGTTGGCCACCGAGAGCCGAATCGGTATCGCGTGGCGCAGGTTGGCGACGGGCATTGTATCGGTCGGTGCGTCGCTCGGATAATATCGCTCCGAGTCACCTCCGGCCAGTGGTTCCTTTCGGTCTCCATGCCCAACTTGCTCGATCGCTTACTAGTTCTGGCATCGCTTCTGGTTGGCGTCCCGTGCACCGCTCCGCGGGCCGAATGGGATGCTGGGATGATCGCCCGACAGCGCGGCGATTTCGCCACCGCCTACCGAGAGATCAGGAGCGAGGCCGAGGCCGGCGCGGCTGACGCCCAGGAAGTGCTCGGCGAGATGCTAGTCCGCGGCGAGGGATCGCCGAAGGATGAAGCGGCCGGGGTGGAATGGTTCCACCGTGCCGCCGAGAACGGCTCGGTTCCCGGCATGCTCGCCTACGGAACGGCGGCACTCCGCGGCAGCGGGATGGCGCGCGACGAAGCCCTGGGGATCGAGTGGCTAACCCGGGCGGCCACCGCCGGCAACCCCGCCGCGATGCTGATCCTGGGCGAAAGCCACGAGCAGGGCACCGGCGTCCCGCGCAACGTGGTCGCGGCGCACGCCTGGTTCCTGAAGGCCGCGCAGAACGGCAATTCAGAAGGCATGATGCGCCTGGCTGACCTGCTGCTCTCGCCAACCGCCGGTGCCAATGACGACCGCGCCGGCGTAGAGTGGCTGACCAGGGCGGCGGAAGCCGGCCAGACGACTGCCCAGAGTCGGCTGGCGCTGATCCTGACCGACGGCACCCACGGCATGGCGCGCGATGAAGCGGAGGCGGTGCGGTGGGCGCAGAAGGCAGCATTCCGCGATCATGAGGCGACCGCTCTGCTGTGTCGATTGTACGGCCATGGCATCAACGGCCAGTCGCCCGACCAGGCATTGGCCTTCCGCTGGTGCACGGTGGCGGCACAATCCGGCGTTTCGGAGGCCCAGACGGCGTTGGCCAGGCTTTACCTGGACGGCCGCGGCACTGCGCACGATCCCGCGGCGTCCCTGTTCTGGGCATTGCTCGGCGCTGCGGGGGCGACCGGTGCCGAGCGGGAGGAAGCAATCCAGGTGCGCGATGCAGCCTCGCTTCTTCTTCCGGAAGCAGAGCGTTCAGCCGCACACGACCGCGCAGCGTCGTGGCGGCCGATGCCATGATAGGTACATTCCGTTAGGATCTGAGGGGAAACAAACGAATCGAACTGGCTGAAAGAACGCAGGAAGAGAATCGCGATATTGCGAGCTGCGACGCGGTGTTGTGTGGCGAGTCTGGGCGGGTGATCGACATTGATGACATCCGCTCTCGGTATCATCGATTGGAGGGGTTTCTCGACGAACGAGGCCGCCGGCTGTTTGCTGCGAACGAAGCCCTGGCCCGTGGCTTTGGGGGCGTCAGCGCGACGGCCCGGGCGACCGGGATTGCCCGCAGCACGATCAACCGGGGGATCGCCGAGTTGCGGGCTGGGGGCAACGAGATCGGTACGTCGATCCGCCGTCCTGGGGGTGGGCGCAAGGCGGCTGTGGTGCATCAGCCGGGTTTGCCGGCAGCGCTTGAGGCGGTGATCGAGGATGCGATCCGCGGCGATCCATGCTCGCCGCTGCGCTGGGTCAGCCGCAGTCAGCGTCATTTGGTCAAAGCGCTGGCCAGTCAGGGGTTCAGTGTCAGCCAGCGGCTGGTGGGCCAGTTGCTGCGCGAGCTGAAATACAGTTGTCAGGCCAACCGCAAGACACGTGAGGGGAGCAACCACCCTGACCGCGACGCCCAGTTCGCGCACATCAATACAACGGTGAAGGTGGCGATTGCGGACCGCCAGCCGGCGATCTCGGTCGATACCAAGAAGCATGCCCTTGGGCTTGACCCGAGGGAAGGAGCTGGTTGGTGACCCTCGGGTCAAGCCCGAGGGCAGGCTTTCAAGAATCCTGGCCGGGAGCTGCGCCGCCGGCAGGACCCTGAGCCGGTGCGGGTGCACGACTTCAAGCTGCCAGAGCTTGGCAAGGTCGCCCCCTATGGGGTCTACGACATTGCTGCCAATCACGGCTGGGTCAGTGTTGGGACTGATGCCGACACGGCGGCGTTCGCGGTGGAAAGCATCCGCCGCTGGTGGCAGAAGCTGGGACAAGCGCGCTATCCGGGAGCCAGCCTCTGGTCATCACCGCGGATTGCGGCGGGTCCAACGGCGTACGGGTACGGCTGTGGAAGCGCGAACTGCAGCGCTTCGCCAACGAGACCGGCCTGGCGGTGACAGCGACACACTTGCCGCCCGGCACCAGCAAATGGAACCGCATCGAACACCGGCTGTTCGCCTATATCGCGCAGAACTGGCGCGGCAAGCCACTGATCAACCATCAGGTAATCCCCGGATCACGTCCGGAGACACAACTGATCGGCAGCACCACGACCGAGACGGGGCTCAAGGTTTGCTGCGAGATCGATGGCAAGCTCTATCCGAAAGGCGTGCGGGTCTCCGACCAGGAGATGGCCGAACTCAACATCAAGGGCGACGAATTCCACGCC